>NZ_JBHSQJ010000158.1:0-949 GCF_042658505.1 Streptacidiphilus monticola
CGCCGCCGACATCCTCGCCCACTGGGACGTCACCACCGGAGCGTTCACCGTCCACCCCGGCCACTACCAACTGATCGCCGCCCGCTCCGCGGGCCGACCCGAACTCCACACGGAGCTCACCATCACCGGCCCGACCCCCGAACCACGGCGGCTGCTCGCAACCCCGCTGCGGGCCGTCGACTTCGACGACTACGAGCACATCACCCTCGTCGACGCCACCCGCGCCGACGGCGACGCCGTCACCCCCGACGGCGACCAGGGCGAACTCCTGTTCCGCAACGTCGACCTGACCGGCGTCGGCACCGTCACCGCCGAGGTCTCCCGCACCTCACCCGGCTCCGCCCACCTCGAACTGCGCGCCGGGGACAGCCTGCTGGCCACCGTCACCATCCCGTCCACTGGCGACCGCTACGCCTGGATCACCGTTCTTGCCGAGGTCGATGGCGCTCCGTCGGGTGTCCACGACCTCCGGGTCGTCCTCACCGGCGAACAGCGCCTGGCCACCCTCACCTTCGCCCCCTGAGACCGGTGCCGGTCGCGCCTCTGTGAGGGGGAGGCGCGACCGCCACCCAACGATGCCCGGGGGCGCCCGAGGCCCCTTCCGCCCCCCTGAGAGGAATTGACGAGGTGTCCGAGGACTCCGCCACCGTCGCGACGAACCCGGTGATCCCGGGCTTCCACCCGGACCCCACCATCTGCCGGGTCGGGGAGGACTACTACCTCGCCTGCTCCAGCTTCGAGTACTTCCCCGGCGTGCCGATCTTCCACAGCCGTGACCTCGTCCACTGGACCCAGATCGGCAACGCCCTCGACCGCCCCGACCAGCTACGCCTGCAGGGGGCCTCCTCGTCCGGCGGGATCTACGCCCCCACCCTGCGCCACCACGACGGACGCTTCTGGCTCATCGTCACCAACGTCTCCCACGACGGCAACCTGATCGTCACCGCCA
>NZ_JBHSQJ010000159.1:0-1545 GCF_042658505.1 Streptacidiphilus monticola
GCCGACTGCGGGGCGACCGGCGCGCGGTGCCGGGGGCCCGCGCTCGGCAGGCGGGGCGCCGGGAGGTCCGGCACCTGCGGCAGCCCGCTGGCGAGCGCCCCGCAGCCGGGGCAGGAGACCGCACCGTTCACATGGCGCAGGCAGGTCGGACAGAAGGACGTCATCGGCGGCTTCAACTCCCTCGTGATGATCAAGGGATGACGGGACGTCAGCGTCCCATCCCCGCAAGGGAGTCGGCGGCGGTTTCGGGCGAAACCACCGCCTTGTACGAACTTTCCGGGTAACCTGCCCGGTGTCGCTTGCGGCCGAGGCTCAGGCGAGCGTCGGCAGCAGGGCGTCGAGGCGCTGGTAGCCCTCGACGACGCCCTGGTCCATCCCGCTGGCGAGGATCATGTCCCGGGTGGTCAGCGAATCCACCACGGAGAGGATGACGACCCGGGTACGGCCGTCCGCCAGCGCCTCGAAGGTGGCGGTGTCCAGGCTGACGCCGTCCGGCACGCCCTCGAAGGTGAACGTCTGCACCAGGCGGGACGGCGGGCGCACCTCGTGGAAGGAGCCGTAGAAGGCGGCGATCTCCTCGCCGTCGCGGAGGGCCCGGTAGCGGTAGCGGCCGCCGGTGCGGATGTCCCAGGCGTCGAGCTTCATCGTGGTGGACGCCGGGCCGAGCCACTGGACCACCAGGTCCGGCTCGGTCCAGGCGCGGAAGACCTTCTCCACGGGGGCGTCGAACTCGCGGGTGATGGTGATGGTGGGCAGTGCGGGGTCGGCCTCGATGCGGGTCTCCCGTGCGGGCGTGCTGGTCATGGCAGATCTCCTTGCTGGGTTCCGGTCTCCTCCAGGGAGGCCAGGACGGCGTCGAGGCGGCGGAAGCGCTCCTCGGCGCGGCGGCGGTAGCGCTCGATCCAGGCGGTGGTCAGGTCGAGCACGTCGGTCTCCAGGTGGCAGGGGCGTCGCTGCGCCTCGCGGCTGCGGCTGATCAGGCCGGCGTCCTCGAGCACCTTGAGGTGCTTCGAGACCGCCTGGAGCGAGATGGCGAAGGGCTCGGCCAGCTGCCCCGGCGTCGCGTCCCCGAGCGAGAGGCGGGCGACGATGTCCCGCCTGGTCGGGTCGGCGAGGGCGGTGAACACCCTGGTCAGCTGATCCTCGGTCACGTCGTCGCCCCTGTTCCTCAACCGCTGGGTTGAGAACAACGGTACGCCGTCGGCGGGTGTTGTCAACCGCTGGGTTGAACAAGGTGAGACGACGCCTTGGGGTGCTCCATGTTCAACTAGTGAACGCGGCAGGGTGTCTTGACGGGTTGTCAGGTTCCTGGCTTCATGGTCCACGGCGTCGGGCGGACGCCGACGGTCCACTCCTTGTACTCAGGCAACCAGGGGAGTACTGCGGCCGCGTTTGGGAGCGCTCCCAAACGCGACGCGACAGACCGCCGCGGTCCGCTCGGCGCGCTGGAGATCGGGCTCTCTCGGCGAAAGGTCACCCCACATGATCCGCTCACCCGGCAGACTCCGGCGCTGGGGCGCCGCGTTCGCGGCGTGTGCCGCGTTG
>NZ_JBHSQJ010000160.1:0-7507 GCF_042658505.1 Streptacidiphilus monticola
GGAGGTCCGACCCGTTGATCGGGGACGGACCTCCGCGGGGGTGTGTTGCCCGCGCAGTCGGCGGCTGAGGGTCCCACGCGGGGAGCCACTGCAACTGGTTGCAATGGGGGCCCTTCGGGCCCTACCGTGGCGGGGACCCCGCCCCGCCTCGGAGAGGAGGCGCACTCGTGACGCGCCACGCCCTGTACCCGAACCTGCTCAGCCCGCTCGACCTCGGGTTCACCACGCTGCCCAACCGCGTGATCATGGGCTCCATGCACGTCGGCCTCGAAGAGGCCCCGGACGGCTTCGAGCGGATGGCCGCGTTCTACGCCGAGCGGGCCCGCGGCGGGGTCGGGCTCATCGTCACCGGCGGCATCGCTCCCAACGAGGCCGGCCGCCCCTGGGCCGGAGGCGCCAAGCTGACGACGGATCAGGAGGCCGAGCAGCACCGCGTGGTCACCGGGGCGGTGCACGCCGCCGGAGGCCGCATCGCGCTGCAGATCCTCCACTTCGGGCGCTACGCCTACCACGAGGACCTCGTCGCCCCCAGCCCGCTGCAGGCGCCGATCAGCCCCTTCGTCCCGAACGAGCTGACGGACGAGCAGATCGAGCAGACCATAGAGGACTTCGCCCGCTGCGCCGGGCTCGCCCGGCAGGCGGGGTACGACGGCGTCGAGATCATGGGGTCCGAGGGCTACCTGATCAACGAGTTCATCGCCCAGCAGACCAACCACCGCGCCGACCGCTGGGGCGGGTCCTACGAGAACCGGGTCCGCTTCCCCCTGGAGATCGTGCGCCGGGTGCGCGAGCGCGTCGGCGAGGACTTCATCATCGTCTACCGCCTCTCCATGCTGGACCTCGTTCCCGGCGGCTCCACCCTTGACGAGGTCGTGGCGCTCGCCAAGGAGATCGAGGCGGCGGGCGCGACGATCATCAACACCGGCATCGGCTGGCACGAGGCCCGCATCCCCACCATCGCCACCTCCGTCCCGCGCGGGGCCTGGGCCTGGGTGACCAAGAAGCTGATGGGCGCCGTCTCCATCCCCCTCGTCACCTCGAACCGGATCAACACCCCCGAGGTCGCCGAGCGGCTGCTCGCCGACGGGCACGCCGACCTGGTCTCCATGGCCCGCCCGTTCCTCGCCGATCCGGAGTTCGTCGCCAAGGCGGCCGCCGGGACGCCCGAGGCCATCAACACCTGCATCGGGTGCAACCAGGCCTGCCTGGACCACACCTTCTCCATGAAGATCACCTCCTGCCTGGTCAACCCCCGCGCCTGCCACGAGACCGAGCTGGTGCTCTCCCCGACCCGGCTCCGCAAGCGCGTCGCCGTCGTCGGCGCGGGCCCGGCCGGGCTCGCTGCCGCGGTGACCGCCGCCGAGCGCGGCCACGCGGTCACCCTGTTCGACGCCGCGCCTGAGATCGGCGGCCAGCTGAACGTGGCCCGGCAGGTCCCCGGCAAGCAGGAGTTCGACGAGACCCTGCGCTACTACCGCCACCGCCTGGAGACCCTCGGCGTCGAGCAGCGCCTGGGCGCGGCCGTCGACGCCGACCAGCTCGCCGCCGGGGAGTGGGACGAGATCGTCGTGGCGACCGGCGTCACGCCCCGCGTCCCGCAGCTGGAGGGTGTGGACCACCCGAGCGTCGTCGGCTACCTGGACGTGCTGCGGGACAAGGCCGAGGTCGGCCGCCGGGTCGCCATCCTGGGCGCGGGCGGCATCGGCTTCGACGTGGCCGAGTACGTGACGGCGGGTCAGGACGACTTCCTGGCCTCCTGGGGCGTGGACGCCGACTACCGCGAGCGCGGCGGCCTGACCGCCCCGGTGCGCGAACCGGTCACCCGCGAGGTGGTGCTGCTGCAGCGCAAGACCAGCAAGGTCGGCGCGGGCCTGGGCAAGACCACCGGGTGGATCCACCGCACCGAGCTCAAGCACCGGGGCGTGCGCATGGTGGCGGGCGCGAGCTACGAGCGCATCGACGACACCGGCCTGACCATCACCGTGGACGGGGAGACGCAGACGCTCCCGGTGGACACGGTCATCCTGTGCACCGGCCAGGAGCCGAACCGCTCCCTGGCGGACGAACTGACGGCGCGTGGCCTCTCCGTCCACGTCATCGGCGGGGCGGACGTCGCGGCGGAACTCGACGCCAAGCGCGCCATCGACCAGGGCACCCGCCTGGCCGCGAGCCTGTAGACCGGGCCGCGGGCATACGATCACTCACATGTCGCTCCCCCACGCCATCCTCACCGCCCTCATCGAGAAGCCCTCGTCCGGGCTCGAGCTGACGCGGCGGATCGACAAGTCGATCCGGTACTTCTGGCCGGCCACCCACCAGCAGGTCTACCGGGAGCTGGGCCGACTGGAGGAGGCGGGGCTGATCCGGGCCCTGCCCTCCTCCGGGCCGCGCAAGGAGTACGAGGTGCTCCCCGCGGGCCGCGAGGAGCTGGTCGCCTGGGTGGCCCGGCCGGAGGACCCCAAGCCGCTGCGCAGCAGCCTGCTGCTGCGGCTGCGCGCGGCGGCCGTGGTCGGCAGCGACGGGCTCGCGGCCGAGCTGGAACGCCACCGCGCCCTGCACCAGGCGCAGTTGGAGGAGTACCTGGACATCGAGCGGCGCGACTTCACCCCGCGCTCGGAGGCCGAGAAGGACCGGCTGCAGCACCTCGTGCTGCAGGGCGGCATCAGCCTGGAGTCCCACTGGGTCTCCTGGCTCGACGCCGCCCTGGCCGAGCTGGCGCGACCGGCCCCGCACGATCAGCCGCGGTAGGCCTCCAGCAGCCGCAGCCAGACCTCGCTGATCGTCGGGTAGGACGGAACCGCGTGCCACAGCCGGGAGACCGGCACCTCGCCCACCACCGCCACGGTCGCCGAGTGCAGCAGCTCGGCGACGCCCGGCCCCACGAAGGTGGCCCCGAGCAGGACTTCGCGGTCCAGGTCGACCACCATCCGCGCCCGCCCCCGGTAGCCCTCCGCGAACAGGGAGGCTCCGGCCACGTTGCCGATCTCGAAGTCCACCGCCCGCACCCGCCGTCCCGCCCCTTCGGCCTGAGCGAGCGTCAGGCCCACGGACGCGGCCTCGGGATCGGTGAACACCACCTGCGGGACGGCCGCCACGTCGGCCGTCGCGACGCTGCGCCCCCACGGGACGGTGTCCAGCTCCCGTCCCGCGGCCCGGTCGGCGATGACCGCGCCGAAGACGCGGCCCTGGTACTTGCCCTGGTGGGTGAGCAGCGCCCGGTGGTTGACGTCCCCGGCCGCGTAGAGCCAGCCGCCCTCGACTCCCTGCACCAGCCCGGTGTCGTCCACCGGGAGCCAGCCGCCCGGCTCCAGGCCCACCGTCTCCAGGCCGAGATCCGCGGTCGCCGGCCGGCGGCCGGTCGCGAACAGCACCTCGTCCGCGCGCAGTTCGCTGCCGTCGTCGAGGTCGAGCACGACCTCGCCGTTCCGCCGCGCGCCGCGCACGGAGACGCCGAAGCGGACGTCCACGCCGGCCGTGCGCAACCCCTCGGCGACGAGTCCGCCGGCGAAGTCCTCCATCCGGTCCAGCAGCCGCTCGCCTCGGACCAGCAGCGTCACCCGGCTGCCCAGCGCGTTCCACGCCGCCGCCATCTCGACCGCGACCACGCCCCCGCCCACGACGGCCAGCCGCTCCGGGGCGGCCTTCGCGCTGGTGGCTTGGCGACTGGTCCACGGCTGGACGGCGTCGAGGCCGGGCAGGTCGGGCAGCACCGCCGAGGTGCCGGTGCACACCGCCACGGCATGACGGGCCGTCAACTCCAGGCTAGCGCCGGGACCCTCCACGACCACCCGGCGCGGTCCGGCCAGCCTGGCGTGCCCGCGTACGACGCTCAGCCCGGCGCCCTCCGCCCAGGCCACCTGCCCGTCGTCGTGCCAGTGCGAGGTGAAGGCGTCACGGGTGGCCAGCACCGCGGCCGGGTCGAGTGCGGGCGCCTCCAGCCCGGGGACCCGGGCCGCGTCGGCCCGCGCCGCCATCGGGCGCAGCAGCGCCTTGCTGGGCATGCAGGCCCAGTAGGAGCACTCCCCGCCGACGAGTTCCGCCTCCACCAGGGCCACGGAGAGTCCGCCGGCATGCGCCCGGTCGGCCAGGTTCTCCCCGGTCGGCCCCGCGCCTATCACGATGACGTCGTATGTCTGCTGCTCCTGCGCTGCGGTCACCCGCCCATGGTGCCCTGTCCGGGCACGCGGGTGGCGCAGGCACGGGTCACGGTTGTGCGGCGCGGCTCAGCCGGCCACCGGTCCGTGGGCGTCCCAGGTCGGGTCGTCGAAACGGGGACGGACCTGCCCGCGCCGGACCTCCTCGCCGCAGGCGCGGCAGCAGATCCTCGGATCCAGCTCCGCCCCGCAGTCGTGGACCCACACCACCGGGGGCTCCTCGACCAGGTGCCGGTCGCCCCAACGGGCCAGCATGAGCAGCACGGAGCGCAGGTCCTCGCCGGCCTTGGTGGCGCGGTACTCGTAGCGCGGGGGCCGCTCCTGGTAGAGGACCTTCTCCAGCACCCCCTCCTCCACCAGCTTGCGCAGCCGGGCGGTGAGGATGTCGCGGGGCGCGCCGGTGTTGCGCTGCAGGGCGTCGAAGCGGTGCACGCCGTAGTAGACCTCGCGCAGCACGAGCAGGGAGTACTTGTCCCCCACGACCCCGAGCGCCTCGGCCACCGAGCAGGGGCGGGCGTGCGGGCGGGAGTCTGCCTTCGGGGTGGGCGTGCGCGGGCTCATGGGGCCAGGGTACCCCGCCGCGCCCGAGTGGGTTTGTTTTTCCAACCCACTGCGCTATGGTGAGTCCAGTTTTCCTACTCACTAGTAGCCGCCGCCCGGAAGGCCAAGAGGGACAAGGGAGTTCACATGCCTGCCATGCGAGACGCCGTGATCGTGGAAGCCGTCCGAACCCCCGTCGCCAAGGGCAAGCCCGGCGGCGGACTGCACCAGGTCCACCCGGTGGACCTGCTCGCGCACACCCTGCGCGCGCTCGTCGAGCGCAGCGGCATCGACCCCGCGCTGGTCGACGACGTGATCGGCGGCAGCGTCGACCAGGTCGGCGAGCAGGCCATGAACACCACCCGCAACGCGTGGCTGGCGGCCGGCTTCCCGGAGTCGGTCCCCGCGACCACGGTCGACCGCCAGTGCGGCTCCTCGCAGCAGGCGGTGCACTTCGCCGCGCAGGGTGTGCTGGCGGGCGCCTACGACCTGGTCGTCGCGTGCGGGATCGAGTCCATGAGCCGGGTGCCGATGTGGTCCAACGTCCCGGCCGGGGTGGACCCCTTCGGCGCGGGCCTGGCCGCCCGCTACCCGGAGGGACTGGTGCCGCAGGGCATCAGCGCCGAACTCATCGCCGCCAAGTGGGGCCTGACGCGCGATCAGCAGGACGCCTTCGCCACCACCTCCCACCAGCGCGCGGCCCGCGCCTGGGCCGACGGCCTCTTCGACGCCGAGACCGCCCCGGTCCCGACGCCGGCCGGCCTGTTCACGAAGGACGAGTCGGTGCGGCCGGCGACCACCCCCGAGATCCTCGCGGGGCTCCGCCCGGCCTTCGAGGACCCGGGCTTCGCGGAGCGCTTCCCGCAGATCGAGTGGTCGGTAACGGCGGGCAACAGCAGCCCGGTGAACGACGGCGCGTCGGCCGTCCTGATCACCAGCAGCGAGACCGCGGCCCGGCTGGGCCTGCGTCCGCTCGCCCGCCTGCACAGTTTCGCGGTGGCGGGCTCGGACCCCCTGCTGATGCTGACGGGCGTCATCCCCGCCACGGAGCAGGTGCTGCGCCGGGCCGGGCTGCGGCTGGAGGACATCGACCTGTTCGAGGTCAACGAGGCCTTCGCGTCGGTGGTGCTGGCCTGGCTGCAGGAGACCGGTGCGGACCCGGAGAAGGTGAACGTCCACGGCGGGGCGATCAGCATCGGCCACCCCCTGGGCGCCTCGGGGACGCGCCTGATGACCACCCTCGTCCACGCGATGCGCGCGCGGGGTGCGCGCTACGGCCTGCAAACCATGTGCGAGGCAGGCGGCTTGGCCAACGCCACGATCCTCGAAGCCCTCACCTGACCCCCCGTCAGGCCCCGTCAGGGGCCTGGCGGGGGCGCAGCCCCCAGGGGCGCGGGGATCCCCCACCCTTCGGGCGGGAGGTGCCCCCACCGCGACCAGCCCACCGCCCACGGAGGTTCGACCCTGATTGCAGGCCGGACCTCCCCGAGTGGTGTGTTGCGCGCGGCGGGGGCACCTCCCGCCCGAAGGGTGGGGGCGGCACCTCCCGCCCGAAGGGTGGGNACCCTGATTGCAGGCCGGACCTCCCCGAGTGGTGTGTTGCGCGCGGCGGGGGCACCTCCCGCCCGAAGGGTGGGGGCGGCACCTCCCGCCCGAAGGGTGGGGATCCTCGCGCCCCAAGGGCCCCTGACGGGGCCCCGCCTAGCTAGTGGGGACGGCGGGCGTACTCCACCAGGAACCGGGCTTCGACTTCTGCCATGTGCCGCAGCTCCTCCGGATCCACACTCTCGTTCGGGGCGTGGATCGCGCATCGCGGCTCCTCCACCCCCATCAGGACGATCTCCGCGTCCGGGAAGGACTCCTGCAGCACATTGCAGAGCGGAATCGACCCGCCCTGCCCCACATACGACAGCGGCTTGCCGTAGACCGCGCGCGCGGCCGCGTCCAGCGCGGCGTACGCGGGGCCGTCCGTGGCCGCCCGGAACGGCGCTCCGCTCTGCTCGGGCTTGATGTCCACGCGGGCGCCCCAGGGTGCCGCCTTCTGCAGATGGGCCGTCAATGCCGCCAGCGCCGCGTGGGGATCGGTCCCCGGCGGGATGCGCAGGCTGACCCGGGCCGCGACCGACGCCGGGACGGAGGCCGAGGAGCCGACCACGGGCGGGCAGTCGATGCCGAGGACGGTCACCGCCGGGCGGGCCCACAGGCGGTCGGCGACCGCACCGCCGCCGGTCAGCTGCACGCCGTCGAGGACCCCGGCGTCGGCCCGGAACTGGTCCGGGTCGTAGCCGACGCCGTCCCAGGCGCCGTCGCAGGCGAGGCCGTCCACCACCGTGCCGCCGTTCTCGTCGCGCAGCGAGTCCAGCATCCGGATCAGCGCCGCCAGCGCGTCCGGGGCGGGGCCGCCGAACATGCCGGAGTGGACGGGGCCGCGCAGCGTGTCCACCTTCACCACGACGTTGACGACGCCCCGCAGCGAGGTGGTCGCCGTCGGGACGCCCGCGGCCGCGTTGCCGGTGTCGCAGATCAGCAGCGCGTCGGCGTGCAACTCGTCGGCGTGGCTGGGGACATAGGCCTCCAGGCCGCCGGTGCCCTGCTCCTCCGAGCCCTCCGCGACCAGCTTGACGCCGACCGGCAGATCGTCGCCCAGGGCCCGCAGTGCCGTCAGATGCATGACGATGTTGCCCTTGCAGTCGGCCGCGCCGCGCCCGTACCAGCGGCCGTCGCGCTCGGCGAGGGTGAACGGCGGGCTGGTCCAGGCGTGGTCGTCCAGCGGGGGCTGCACGTCGTAGTGGCAGTAGAGCAGCACCGTGGGC
>NZ_JBHSQJ010000161.1:0-3497 GCF_042658505.1 Streptacidiphilus monticola
CAGCGTACGCACCTGAGCACTTCACCGAGTACCCCGACACCCGGACGCCTCAACATGCGCGGCGCACTCGCCCGAGACGCCCAACAAGCCGCCGGAGCCATCCCCAACGCGCAGCCCTGGACCAGCATCCAGCGCCGCCACAACCCCAACCCGCCCCTGCGCCTGGGCATCGCGGTCGACGTCTCCGGCTCCATGACCGCCGCCACCGCCCCCGTAGCCGCAGCCGCCTGGATCCTGGCCCATGCCACCCGACTGACCGACCCCGCCTCCCGCACCGCCACCATCGCCTACGACACCGCCCTCACCGCCATCACCCACCCCGGACGCGCACCCCAGCACATCACCCAGTTCCGGGCCACCGGATCCGGACACCGCCTCGCCGAAGCCATCGACGCCCTCACCCACGCCCTCGACCTCGACCGCCCCCACGCCGCCCGCCTCCTCGTCATCGCCTCCGACGGCCTCTACACCGACGACGAAACCGACGCCGCCACCGCCCGCCTCGCCCGCCTCGCCGCCGCCGGTTGCCCCGCCCTCCACCTCGCCTTCGCCCCCGGCTTCGCCCCCAGCCCCCTCCCGGGCACCGCCTTCGCCCACATCACCGACCCCACAACGACCCTGGACACCATCACGCAGGCAGCCACCACGGTCCTCGTCCGCACCCGCTGAGCCCAGACCAGGGCTGTCCCGGTGTGGTCCAGCGAAGTCCCGCCCAAGTCCTCTGCTGTGCTGCTACGTTCGAGTTCGCGAGGTAACACGAGGGGACAGGGCATGGGCGGATTCGGGCGCAGCGACGAGACCTGGGATGAGCTGGTCGAGGCCGGACGGGCCTTCCTCATCGAGCGTGCACAGCTGGGCGTCACCACGAGCTACACCGAGCTCAACACCACGCTGGCCCGCCGCACCAACCACCCCACCTTCGACTTCGACCGGCCCGACGAGCGCGCCGCCATGGGCCATCTCCTCGGCCTCATCGTCGAACACGACCACCCCCAAACCGGGTTCATGCTCTCCGCCCTCGTCCGCTACCTCAATGCCAACGACGCCGGACCCGGCTTCTATCAACTCGCCCAGCAACTCGGGCTCCTGCCCAAAGGCGCCTCCGCGAACGCCAAACTCGACTTCTGGATCAGCCAGGTCAAGGCGGCCCACGCGCACTACGGCCGCCCCGCCGCCACCGCACACCCCTGAGGCGCCCACACGGGAAGCCCCTCGCGAGCACAACCGCAATCCAAGGGCAGTGCCGACAACCTGCGCGCGTGTCGACGGAGATCACCCAGCTCACCGACCTCTTCGCGCGAGGAAGCCGGCTCCGCTGCCCGGTTCAAAGACGGCCGGACCAGTCCTGGGGAGGCGGCACGCGCAGGAGGCGCGACGACGCTTAACGCGGGCAGTCAGCGAACCGGTGCGAGCCTGGAGACGCGGGCGGGATCCCGCGCTCCGGTGCGCGGAGCTCATGCACGCCTCCATCGCATGGTGAACCCTGACCGGCACCGAGTTCGGGGACCTCAAGCCGTATCATCCGCTCATCCTGCCGTGAACCCACGTCTGGCCGCGGTCAGGCATTCGACGACGCCCCACCCTCATCGCTTCCCAACCGCCGCAGTTGGTCGTCCGTCTCCGGGAGGAGCTGGACGACGCTGACCCAGGGGAAGTCAGCGGTCCTATTGAACGCGCGCACTTTCCAGCGTCCGGCGGGCAGGGAGACCGGCGCCTGCGCAGGCAGACCTCCGCCGCCCGGGTAGGGCACGTTCAGGCACCGGCCGGCCTCGACCGCGTCCGTGAGGACAGCTGGGCCGTCGGTCTCCCACACCCCGCACTCCACCCACGGGGTCGCCGGGTCGTTGAGCGCGGCTTCGGTGACCTCGAGCAGCTCGGCGTCGGAATCGGCGGCCAGCCACCGCATGAAGGCCAGACGGTGCGGCAGGTAGCAGGTGGTGGCGGGTTCGTCGCCCAGCACCAGGACAGAGGCCTCGACGGGGCTGTGGAGGGCGATGACACCGGCCAAGGCGTCGACGTCGCAGGCCCGGTCGTAGTGGTCCGGCTGGTCACCGTCCCCGGTGATCATTCCGTCCTCGGTGCAGCCGCCCCAGTACGGCAGCGCGGACACCGGGACAACTATCAGCGGACCACCCATGGAGGTGACCCAGGCCAGATCGAGAGCCTTCCGCTCACCAGGTCGATCAGTTGTCACGTGCGCAGTCTGCCGCCCGCCACCGACAGGCTGGCCAACCGGGTGGGCGCTTCCCGGCACGGCGGTGCCGGCAGCCCAGCTGCGGTGGCCAGGAGATGCGGACGTTGCCATGCCTCCAGCCGTCTTGTGGACTACAGCAAGCCCTCGGCGTGCGCCGCGGTACTGGCGCTGCGCAGGGCACGGGCCGCGTTGGCCAAGCGGATTTCGGCGGCCGCGAAGGCAAGCTGGAGGGCGCGGGCTGCTGCGCCGATGGGCCAGGGCCAGGGTGGCGCCGGCCGCGTCGAGGGCGCAGGCGGCCGCCGTGGACACCGGCATCACCGCGCCCTCGAGGTCCTGCAGCTCCAGCGCGGTGCGGGCGATGCGGTCGCTGACCATGCCCAGCCAGGTCAGGTCCTCCCCGTCCTGGTCCGTGCCGTGGGTGGTCAGGGTGGCGAGGATCTGCGTCATCGTCCAGTAGCCGCCGCGCAGGTCTTCGGTCTCGGTTCGGTCGGCCTGCGCGGCCAGGTACTCGGTGACTGCCAGGAGGGGCGCCGAACAGATCCGATGCGGTCGGCGCGGCGTCCCGGGTGCCGGGGTCGAAGCCCAAGGCAGCGAGTGCAGCGAGGAGTTGGTTCCGTGTCACGGGGGCGAGGTCCATACCGTGCAGCTTCCCAGCCAGAATTCCGGTTGGGGCCCGGCGCTGCGGCCGGGAGCCGGGGGACGGCGCACGCATTTCGCCCGGACGAGGGAACCGGATGACGAGGCCAGCGTTCATTCGCAGGAGCCTTGGCTGGCCGCAGCCCGCGTGGCACGACGCCTGGCGCATATGGCGCCGGGCAACTTCCGTTGTCAGAGCTCGTAGTCCTTCGCCAGCTCGTCCCAGGGGATGCCGCGGAGAGTGAAGTCGGCGTGCTCCCCTGTCGGGACGTGCGGAGTGGTCTGGAACCAGACGACTGTGAGGGCGGAGCAGTGCAGCACCGGGTCGAGGTCAGGAGCGACCGGCTTGGAGCGGAAGGCCCCGATGCAGGCCCCCGCGGGCAGCACCTCGACGGGGCCAAACGGGCCCGCTGGCTGGTCCGGGTAGACCCGGTGGGGCGGTACCAGGTGCACCCGGGGTGGAGGGGAAGGTCCGTTCGGCCTGCCGGAGGCAATTGGCGACCTTCGGTCCGGTCAAGGCCCCCTTTTGTTGGCGCGGATGCTCACCGAGTCGATCACGCACCGGGACCAGCCCAGCTCTCCGCACTGCGCGCTACACGTCTGGGCTTCGCGAGGCCTTCCCGGGAAGCCCGGGACTGTCTTGAATTTCGTGGGTTTGGCCTGGTGT
>NZ_JBHSQJ010000162.1:0-6870 GCF_042658505.1 Streptacidiphilus monticola
CACCGATCACCCGCGTCAACAACCCTGCGGGTCAATACACCTAGCCACGGGCCGGCCACCACGGCCGACAGGCCCACCGGGTCGGTGCGGCCGCCGCTTGGCGGCCGCACCTGACGGGGCCGGACGGCTGGACGCGAGGGCCTGTCCATGCCGGCACCCACAGACGGATGCCGGCGGGGCCACTCAATACCCCAGAGCCCACCTCGAGAAGACAGACACGCTAGGGCGACGCCGCCAGCGATCCGCACTCAACCCTAGGAGTTCGTCATGTCAGACGATGCAGCACCCCCTTCGGCGGCCTTCGTACGCGTCGAAACGATCGACCCTGGCTACCACCAGGTGACGTTCGACAACCCGCCGCTCAACCTCTACGACCCCGAGGTGGAAACCCGACTCGCCAAGATCGTCGAACGCCTCACCGCCGACCCCACGGTCAAGGTCGTCGTCTTCGACAGCGCCCACCCCGACTTCTTCATCGCGCACCACAACCTGGCACGGGTGGACGAGTTCGGAGCAGGCATGCCCACCTGGTTCACTCTCATCCACCGACTCAGCAACGCACGCTTCATCACCGTGGGTTCGCTGCGTGGCCGCGCCCGCGGCATCGGCAGCGAGTTCCTGCTCGCCCTCGACGTCCGGTTCGCAAGCCAGGAGAAGGCGATCCTGGCGCAACTGGAGGTAGGCACCGGCATCATTCCCGGCTGCGGAGGCCTGCAGCGCCTGTGGCAGCTGACCGGGCGCTCGCGCGCGCTGGAGATCATCGCCTTGAGCGAGGACTACGACGCGGAGACCGCCGAACGGTACGGATGGGTCAACCGGGCCGTCCCCGACGCCGAACTGGACGCCGTGGTCGACCGCTTCGCCCGCCGTGTGGCGTCCTTCGACCACGCCGCGCTCCAGGCGGTCAAGGAGACCCTGAACCAGGAGGCTCCTTCGCCGAACGCCAGCACTCTGTTGGCCACCAATGAGCGGTTCGCCGAGCTCCTGGCACGCGACCACGTCCAGGACCGCCTACGCCTCTTGGCACAGTCGGACCCCGCGACGCTCTACGACCTGGAGCTGAACATGGGCGACACGCTTGGGCCCCGCACCTGACCAAGCTCCTTCCCGACGCACGCGTGCACTGACGCCGCCTACGACTGCCACCCCCAGGGATCCAGATGTCCGCTCCCCGCATCCCGCTCAACTTCTTCGGCATGCCCTTCGGGCTAGCCGGCCTCGCTGGAGTCTGGCTGACCGCCGCACACCAGCGCCATGCCCCCGTCGCCATCGCCAACGTGCTGTACGTGCTGGCGTCGGCGGTATGGCTGCTCGTCGTCGGCGCCTACATCCTGGGCGCCCGATCGCACAGATCCTTTCGCGGGGACCTCCTCGACCCCGTCGCCGCGCCCTTCGCCTCACTGGCCCTGATCACCCCCATGCTGCTGGCCGCCCAAGGGCTGGCACCCTACGCCCCGTCAGCGGGCAAGGTCCTCGTGGACGTCTTCCTCGTCCTCACCGTTCTGCTGGGCGGATGGTTCACCGGGCAGTGGATCTACGCGCCGCTCGACCTGGACAAGCTGCATCCCGGCTACTTCCTGCCCACCGTCGCTGGCGGACTCGTCGCCTCGGCCGCCGCCTCCGAGGTCGGGCAACGGCGGGTGGGCGAGATCATGCTTGGTCTCGGTCTGATCTGCTGGCTGATCATGGGGCCATGATCCTCGCGCGGCTGTTTTTCCGCCCGCAGCTTCCCCCGCCGCTCCAGCCGACCCTGGCCATCGAAGTCGCTCCCTCGGCGGTCGCCAGCCTCGCCTGGTTCGCCCTGACAGACGGCCGCTTCGACACCGTCACCGCCGTCCTCACCGGCTACGGCATCCTCATGGTCCTGGCGCAACTGCGCTTGCTGCCCGGGTTCGTGCGCCTGCCCTTCATGCCCAGCACCTGGGCCTTCACCTTCTCCTGGGCCGCCGTCGTCAGCGTGACGCTACGGTGGAACGAGCACGGCCGCCCCTCTGGGTACCTGGCCTACACCTACCTGCTGCTGGCAGCCATTACCCTGCTCATCGGCGGGATCGCAGCGCGCACACTCGTTGGCCTGCTGAGAGGGCAGCTGCTTCCCAAGCCGAGTTCGCTTGGTCCCGTTCACAGCGGCACTGCCGCTGCCCGGTCACGTACCTGAGTGCCTACCCGGAAGCCGTGACCGCGAACGCATCCGCCCAAGAGACCGCGGTGCACATGGCGTTCATTGTCTCCACCGAACGGTGGCTGAGCACGGTCTGCGGGGCAGTCCGTCTCATTCAGCCACAGCATCAGGCCGCTCCATGCCCTGCGGTGCGGGGGGAGAAGAACAGTGTTGCGAACGAATCGTTCGGAAAAGCAGAAGTTTTGCACCAGATGCGCGCTTCCGGGCGCGGACTCCGCGGTGAGCACAGGTATCGGCAGGGCGGTCGCCACCTCTTCAGCACGGGTGACGGACGTGACCTTAGCCGGTCGCGCGCGGAGGCGTTTGCCGATGATGGGTTCCGGCTTCACCTGACGCTTGACGTGCGGACTCGACGGTCAGCTGTTTTCACCCCCTTCGGGACAGGCCGTCGGGCATGCTCAATGGTGTGAGCGCCTACAGCAGCGACCAGAACCTGAACGTTGCGGACGTCACTGGGAACGGCGTCGAGGTGGACGTAGCCACGGATCTACTGGACGGCACGGTCCGCCTGTCGCTGCTGTGGGCCGACGAGATCCACCTGACCCCGGACGGTGCCGACCGCGTGGCTCAGGCTCTTCTTCGTGCCGCCGAGGAAGGCCGACGTTGCGCTGCAGAGGCCCGAACGCGCAAGGGCGCCTGATCGCGGCATTGCAACAGCTTCCGCCGGGGGTGCTCACCAACCTGGGGGGCCGCCATGATTTTGCCCACAGTGCGGGGCACGGCGGGGAGCGGCTCGTCGCCGTAGACGCCGAGGATCACGTCCGGGTCCAGGCATGCCTGGACCACCAGCCGCGCGGAGGCCCGGCCGCGTGGGGCCTGGTCCGAGCCGAGATACGGGTCCAGCCTGCTCGAACGTCGCCGGCGTACAGTCGGATCATGGGTAGACAGGCAGCCACAGCTCTCTACGTGCTCGCCATGGTGGCCGTGGTGGTCGGCGTGGATGTCGTGTTCTTCCGCCACCAGTTCTGGCCTCGCCTGATGGCAAACGTGGGCATCGTCTTGGTTTTCGGGGCGTTCTACCTGAGGTACTTGAAGCACCCCTGAGCGGCGTGGGGCCTGGTCCGACCCACGAGGCCGGCCCCCGGCACGTACGGGCCTCGCAGGCAGGGGCAGCGCTATCGTGCGCGCGGGGAGGGGACATGGGACAGAACGGCAGATCAGCGCTGAAGAACTTCATGCTGGCCGCTGCGGCGGTTGCCCTGCTGTGGGTCGCCATGGACTGGCTGGCCCCTCTCATCGTCCGCGGGCTGCTCGGCGGCTGGTGACCGTGCGCTCCGGGCAGCAGGACGCCCCACCAGCTGGAGAAGCAGGCTCACACCCCCGATGGGTCGAACATGATCCGGGCCTGGCACTCGAAGTCGCGCCGATCGCGCATCCGCGGTCCCGTCGTCCAAGCCGGACCAGACCACCCGTGCCAGTCGTCGGCGCCAGCATCGATCCGGGCGTATCACATCGCCGCTGCGCTCGACCGTCGCCGCCGGGTCATCCGGCTGCGCGTTCCGTCGCATCTGCTCGTCGAACAGGGCAAGTACCTGTGGTGATCGATTCGGACACCCCACCATCGACCGCAGAAACGGACAACTACATTCCGCTTGCTGCAGTTTGACCCGCAGTCGAGGGGTGGATACGGGTTGCCTCGTCCCAGAGACTCCGGTCGGGCCCCTCGGGGACGCCGTCGAAGTGTGGGTTGCTCCGCAGCCACGCTTGCACTCGGGTGCGTATGTGTGGCTGGGCCAGCGCCTGGTCCGGGGTGAGGAGCAGGTGCCGCACCTGTGCGCGAACTCGGGCGACTTCCAGGTCATCACGAGCGCAGGCGGGCAGGGCGGCATGGAGGAGGGCGTCGCCGGTGACCGGGGGCGGGGGTGCGCCGTGGACACCAGCCCTGAGCCGCTCCTGATTGGCACGATCCGCAGCGGCCTGAGCGTCGAACCACGGCTTCAGGTGGTCCACTCGCCATTGGTGATAAGACGTCGTCAGGTCGGGGTCGCTCAGGTCGTGGCGGGCGATCCACTCGGCGGCCCGTAGGGCGAGGGGGATGCCCTGTCCGAGGGTGGGGTTGGTGTGGATGGCGCTGTCGCCGGCACTGATCAGGCCCGTGACCTGCGGGCCGTAGTCGTCGACCAGCGCGGTCCACTGGTTGTTCAGTCCCGCCATGACGTGCACGGGAGTCACCGGGCGGTGGTCCAGCGACAGCCAGTCCCTTCCAGCGGGGAAGATGCGTGCTGCGGCGTCAAAGACCTGCGGGTCTTGCAGTGACCTGCGCGTGGGATCCTCGACCGACACGGTGAGCGCCACGGCGAAGTAACCGTTATCGGAGGGAAACACCCCGCACATCGCGTATGGGGCTGCGCCTCCCAGAGCGGGCGGCTCGGTCTCCCCGGTGCGGGTCTGCAGTCGGTACCAACGGCAGAAGTACGCGATGCGGGTTTCTCGGCTCTCGCGACGCGCCGGCCTGGCGCCCGCGCGGGCAAGCCAACGGGGAACGGGTGAGCGGCGGCCTGCCGCGTCAATCACCAGGTCGCTGCGGATATCGCCTATCGTCGTGCGGAACCGGTCCCGGCACTGTGATCAAGTCTTTGCCGTCGACCCCTGTGCGCAGGTGCACCCGGGGTTCCGCTCGGGTGGCCTGTCCAAGTGCGGCTTCCAGCACGATCCGGCGTGCTCTCAGCGTGACCAGGTCCTCGTCTCCCGCCACGGCCGCAAACGGCTCGAACCGGGCTAGTTCGTGTCGCTCTACCGCGCCGTGCCGGAGCATCAGCTTGTAGACGTCGGGTGCGACGTCGTGCAGGACGGTGCGGATCGGCCCCAGCAGGGAGTGGGGCTGGACAGCCTGCGGGCTTCGGGGACGGTGCCAGTGGAGGAAGTCCGCGTCGAGATCCGTGCCCACCTGGCGCGCTTCCCGCTCAAGGACGGTCACCCTGTGTCCCTGTCGGGCCAGGAAAAGCCCCGCGGCCAAGCCGCTGATTCCGCCGCCCAAAACGGCTACGTGCACCATCAGGTCGCCCCTCCCTTGTGGTGCCAGCACACGCTACCGTACGTTGATCATCCCAGTCTCGGGGGCCACCCGCTGGCCTGCGCGAACAGGCCACGGAGGCCGAGCAGGCAGGCGAGACCTTCTCGCCGCCTCGCTCCAGGCTCGCGGAACACGGCAGGGAAGTGACGCGATCCTGGGAGGACCTGATGGCCGACAAGTTCAGCCGCTTCGAGTCGCGACGCTGCCCAAGCACCCACCTCGGCACCGGGCCGTCGCCTGGGCCGACGTGGTGCAGAACTCTCTGCTCGACCTGTCGCCGCTGGAGCTGCGCTACCTCGACCAGGCCGTGGTGGAGATCAGCACGGACCCCGGGATCGGAGAGGAGCGCCCGGCGAAGCCGAGAGATTCCGCTGTGGGAGTACCGCGCCGATCGCCTTTTCGATGATCGAGAGCGCCCTCCAGTGTCGCGGTCTACTTGCGGCGTTGTCCGCCTCGTCAGGGAACAGTGCGGCGTAGTCATCCAACTCCACCTCTACCTGGGGGGACTTGTGCACTTCCGCCTGCGAATGCTTGGCATGGTTGCAACATCCTGTCCGGGGGTTGCTGCCGCGACGACACCGAGCTCCGCCGCGACGCCAGCCAGCCCCGGCCCAGTCACCGTGAACGGGGGCTCGACCCTGAACATGGCCGCGTTCCGGGCCTCGATCGGCCACCACGGCGGCGTGCTCAGGCCTCCCGCCTGGGGATCCGGCCCAACACCCAGTACGCCCGTTCAACTATGCGGGCACCCAACCGCTTCAGAAGCAAACCCCCGAATCAGGTGGAAACCCATACACTACTTCCCAGGACGCAACCTGACTCCAGGGCCTTGGCCAGGATCTCCGCTGGAGTACTGCAACGATCTTTACCCGAACGTTGCGTTATCGCGTCGACAGCAAGCGTCCGCGCTCGGGAGAATGCGCGGGCCATGAGAGATCAACACCAGAATTCGAGAATCCACATACCTGCCCCCACAAATGCCCGCACGCCGGCACGGATGGGCGCGATCTGCCTCACCGCTGCTGCGGCGATGCTTTTGTCCGGCTGCGCGGGTGGGGCGGCCGGCGCGCCGAGGGCAGCCTCCACTCGTGCGACGGGTACACCGACGGCCACTGCGGGCACCGCTGCCGCCAGCAGCGCTGTTAGTACTCAGGCGCAGGTGCTCGCCGCTCTGCCCAAGCGCCCGGCCACTGCCCGCGCCTGGACGCTCGCTACGGACCCTACGGCGCTTGGCTTGCTCACCCCGGCGGAGTACATCCGCGCCAACTACAAGCAGGCGGCGCAGTCCTCGGAGGTCGGCATCCAGAGGGTCCGCGGCCTGCAGTTCGCCGCCCGCCAGGACTGGTACGACGACGCGACGGGGTACTACGTCGACACTTTCATCATTCACTACGCCACAGCCACGGGCGCCGAGAGCGACTACCTGTCCATGGTGAAGTACGACACCAAGTCCTACGGCGCCCAGGGCTCGTACACGGTCCCTGGCATGGCACAGAGCAAGGTTTTCGTCAGGGCCAAGCTGGACTCCTTCGGCAACTCGGCCTCCCTGGGCCTCGCTCTCGTCGGCAACGACGTGCTCCGGCTCTACATGCTCAACCCGGCCTCACCTGATCACACGACCATGGCCAGCCTGCTGAGAAGCCGTTGTCATACCGAAGGTGATCGCTGAGTTTCT
>NZ_JBHSQJ010000163.1:0-544 GCF_042658505.1 Streptacidiphilus monticola
CGCGTCCCGCGCGCTGCCGACCGGCGCGGTCGCCCCGGCGGCGGACACGCTGGGCGTCAGCCCGGCGGCGGCGCCGGCGGGCGCCCCCGCCCCGGCCCAGGCGGCGGGCGGGCTGCTGCAGTCGCTGCCGGTGGGCCAGGCGCTGAACGGCAACCAGCTGCCGCTGGGGTCGCCGCAGCTGCCCTCGCTGAAGAGCCTGCCGATGGGCCCGACCACCCCCGGCCTGGGCGCGGCGACGGGCCTGGCCGGCCAGCTCCCCGGCTACGTCTCCGGCCTCACCGCGGCCGCCCCGGGCACCGTCCTGCCCGTCTGACGCCGGGAGCAACCCGGCACCCCCCCCTGGGGCCGCTGGGGGCACCCCGCCCCCGCCAGGGGCGCGGGGAACTGCGCGACCAGCCCAGCGCTCGGGGAGGTCCGTCCCATCGAAGGGGTCGGACCTCCCCGAGCGGTGTGTTCCCACGCAGTTCCTCGCGCCCCTGGCGGGGCGTTGGTCAGCGCAGGCGGGCGACTGCGGCGGCGACGCGTTCGTCCGTCGCCGTGGAGG
>NZ_JBHSQJ010000163.1:559-14246 GCF_042658505.1 Streptacidiphilus monticola
CGCCGTGAAGGCGACGCGGACGAAGTCGGCGCCGGCCTCGCCGTAGAACTCGCCGGGAGCGACCAGGATGCCGAGCTTCGCCAGGTCGGCCACCGTGTCCCAGCACGGCTCGTCCCTCGTCGCCCAGAGGTACAGGCTGGCCTCCGAGTGCTCGATGCGGAAGCCCCGGCCCTCCAGCGCCGACCGCAGCGCCGCACGCCGGGCGGCGTACCGCTCCCGCTGCTCCGCCACGTGCCCGGAGTCCCCGAGCGCCGCGACCGTCGCCGCCTGCACCGGGGCCGGGACCATCAGCCCACTGTGCTTGCGGATCTCCAGCAGTTCCCCCAGCACATCCGCGTCGCCGGCGACGAACGCCGCGCGGTAGCCGGCCAGGTTGGAGCGCTTGGACAGCGAGTGGACCGCGAGCAGGCCCGCCAGCGAGCCGCCGCAGATGTCCTCGCGCAGCACCGACACCGGCTCGGCGTCCCAGCCGAGTTCGAGGTAGCACTCGTCGCTGACGAGCAGGATCCCGTGCTGCCGCGCCCAGTTGACGGTCCGTCGCAGCTCTTCGGCGGTCAGCACCCGGCCGGTGGGGTTCGACGGGGAGTTGAGCCAGAGCAGCCGGAGGCCCTCCGGGTCCAGCTCCCACGGGTCGTCGTAGACGACATGGTCGGCCCGCGCCAGCCGTGCGCCCACCTCGTACGTCGGGTAGGCCAGCCGGGGGTAGGCCACCCGGTCGCCGGGGCCGAGGCCCAACTGCCAGGGCAGCAGGGCGACCAGTTCCTTGGAGCCCACCGTCGGCAGCACGTTCCGGTGCCCGATGCCGACTGCTCCGAGTCGGCCCTCGACCCAGCCCACCAGGGCGTCGCGCAGCGCGGGGGTGCCCCACACCGTCGGGTAGCCGGGGCTGTCGCCGGCGGCCGCCAGCGCGGCCTGGACGCTCGGCGGAACCGGGTCCACCGGCGTCCCCACCGAGAGGTCGACGATGCCGTCCGGGTGGGCGAGCGCGGACTGCTTGTACGGGTCCAGCCGGTCCCACGGGAAGGCCGGAAGCAGGGACGATACGCGGCGCGCCGCCCCTCCCGGCGGGAGGGGCGGCGCGGCGTCGGTGCTCTGGTCGTTCACGTCGCTCACTGGTTCTGCGGCGGGAGGGCCGCGATGAACGGGTGGTCCTTCTCGATCACACCGAGCTTGGAAGCACCGCCGGGCGAACCGAGGTCGTCGAAGAACTCGACGTTCGCCTTGTAGTACTCCTTCCACTCCTCCGGGGTGTCGTCCTCGTAGAAGATGGCCTCGACCGGGCAGACCGGCTCACAGGCGCCGCAGTCGACGCACTCGTCGGGGTGGATGTACAAGGACCGCTGGCCCTCGTAGATGCAGTCGACCGGGCACTCTTCGATGCACGCCTTGTCCTTCACGTCGACACAAGGCTGCGCGATGACGTAGGTCACGCTGTCATTCCTCCTCGTAGGGGCTGCATTCGCGCAGGGAGCGCGGCGTCGTCGATGCCCGCCCCTAGTATCACCGCATCAGGCCTGTGCAGGTAACGGAGGTGGCGGGTATGGCGTCCCAGCGTATCGAAAGCGGCCCGGGCGAGGTCCGGATCAGCCGTGCTGACCTGGGGCGACGGGTTTCGGTGCGGCGGATTTCGGACATCGTGGACGGACGTCCCGAGTTCCGCGACGTCGTGGGCGTGCTCACATCCTGGGACGAGTCCGGCGCGCTGACCGTGGTCAACCGGGCCGGGGAGGCCGTCGCCCTGGACGAGCGCGCACTGGTCGCCGGCAAACCCGTACCGCCCGCGCCGGTCCGGCGCGGTGCGGCCGCACCGGAACTCCCGGGACCTGCGGCGATGCAGCGGATCGCCGCGGCGGCCTGGCCCGCGATCGAGCAGGAGCCGCTGGGCGACTGGGTGCTGCGGGCCTCGGCCGGCTTCACCCGCCGGGCCAACTCGGTGCAGACGCTCGGCGATCCGGGGCTGCCGCTCGACGAGGCGCTGGCCCGGGTGCGCGCCTGGTACGCCGAGCGCGGCCTGCCCGCCTACCTGGAGATCACCGAACCGGGCTCGCCCGAGGGCCTGGCCGCGCACGCCGAGTCGCTCGCCGCGACCCACGTCCGCACCGCCCCGCTGGCCGCGCTCGCGGCGGCTCCGCTCGCGGTGGACGTCCGCCTGGCCCGGACGCCGGACGCCGCCTGGCTCTCCCGCTACCGCCGTGTGACCGGCGGACCCGAGGTGCAGCGGGCCGCCATGTCGCTCCTGCTGGGCGGTGCCTCCACCTGGTTCGCCTCGGCGCACCTGCCGGAGGTGACCGACGGCCCGGCCGCCATCGGACGCCTGGTCGTGGACGGGCCGTGGGCCTACTTCGGCGCCGTCGAGGTCGTCCCGGCGGCCCGCCGCCGCGGACTGGCCGCCGCGGTGATGACCGCGCTCGCCTCCCGCGCCGCGGAGGAGGGCGCGACCGGCGCCTACCTCCAGGTCGAGGCGGACAACGCACCGGCGGGGGCGCTCTACGACAAACTGGGCTTCCGGACCGCCTACACCTACCACTACGCCCGGCTCTGACCGCCCTGCTGACGAACCGCCAGAAACCCCTTGCAGCGCCGGATAGCGTCGTACCCGTGATCGACACCCTGCTGCACGCGTACGACGCCCAGATGCGCGGCGTGCCCCCGACACCGCCGGCGGGGGTCCGGCACGAGACGGACGGCCCGCTGCTGCGGGTGGTCGGCCAGTTCCGCGGCTTCGTCACCGGTCCCCGCGATCTCGGCGTCGCCGGGCCGGAGTTGGACGCGCTGATCGCCCGGCAGCGGGACTTCTTCGCCGCGCGCGGCGAGGCCGTGGAGTGGAAGGTCCGCGGCCACGACCTGCCGGCCGACCTGCCCGCGCGGCTGCAGGCGGCCGGCTTCGTGCCCGAGCCGCAGGAGACCGTCCTGGTCGGCCGGGCCGATGAGTTGGCGGCCGAGCCGGTGCTGCCCGAGGGCGTGCGCCTGCGCCAGGTGACGGACGACGCCGACCTGCGCCGGATCGCCGCGATGGAGACGGTGGTCTGGGGCTTCGACATGTCCTTCCTCGCCGCCGACCTGGCGGGGCGGCTGGCCACGGCACCGGACCAGTTGGACGTCCTCGTCGCCGAGGCCGACGGCGAGGTCGTCTGCGCCGCCTGGCTCGCCTACCGGCCGGGCACCGGGTTCGCCTCGCTCTGGGGCGGCTCCACCCTCCCGGCGTGGCGCGGGCGCGGCGTCTACCGCGCCCTGGTCGCCGCCCGCGCGCAGCGCGCCGCCGCCCGCGGCGTGCGATACCTGCACGTGGACGCCTCGGACGACAGCGCCCCGATCCTGCGCCGCCTCGGCATGCGGGCGGTCACCACCACCACGCCGTACATCTGGACACCTCCGGTGCCCGGAGCGGAGCGCCCCGGCGCATAGAATCCCCGAGGTGAGCGAGGAGAGCAGGGCGCGGTTCGCCGCGGAGGCCCGGGGTGAGGCGCCCGACCTCGCGACGCTCTGCCTGCTCATGGGGTTCGAGGCCGATCTCGTGGACCGGAACGGCGAGTTGGACACGGTGCTGGCGCCCTCGCGGCGCACCCTCGAACAACTGGCCGTCCGCGCGGCGGCGGCGCTGGGCCCGGCGGAGCGCCCGGCCGCCGAGACCGCCGCGGTCCTGGCCGGGGTCCTCGCCGGCGGCGCGGACCTGCGCGGCGGGCCCGGCGTCTACGACCGGCTGGAGTCCTCCCTGCTGCACCAGGTGCTCCGGCGCGGGCGGGGACTGCCCATCACCGTCTCGGTGGTGTGGATCGCCGTGGGCCGTCTGATCGGCGTCCCCGTCCACGGGGTGGCCCTGCCCGGCCACTTCGTCGTCGGCGTCGGCACCCCCGGCGAGGACTGCGTCCTGGTGGACCCCTTCCACGGCGGCCGGACACTGACACTGGACGACGCCGCCCGGATCACCGCGGAGGCGGGCTACGCGCTGGAGCACGAGATGCTGCGCCCGGCGGAGCCGGCGGACATCGTGCTGCGCGTCCTCGGCAACATCCGCGCGTGGGCGGCGGCCCGCCCCGAACACGCCCGGACGCAGCTGTGGGCGACGGAGCTGAGCCTGCTGCTGCCCCGACATCCGGCCCAACTGCGGCTTGAGCGGGGGGAGTTGCTGGTGAAGACGGGCCGCTTCACGGAGGGCGCGGCGGAGATGGAGTCCTACGCCACGATCCTCGACGCCTTCGACCCGGAGTCTGCGCAACGCGTCCGCTTCGAGGCCCGCGCGGCGAGACACCGCCTGAACTGAGTCAGTTGCACCCCCGCAGGGGCGCGAGGAACTGCGCGACCAGCCCACCACTCGTGGAGGTCCGACCCCCTGTGCGGGACGAACCTCCCCGAGGGGTGTGTTGCTCGCGCAGTTCCTCGCGCCCCTGCGGAGCGGGCGGTGCGCCCTACAGCCAGCCCTTTTCCAGGGCGATCCGGACCGCCTCGGTCCGGTTGCGGGCGCCGGTCTTCTGGATCGCCGCGGAGAGGTAGTTGCGGACGGTGCCCTCCGAAAGGTGCAGCCGGGCGCTGATCTCCGCGTTCGCGGAACCGTCCGCCGCTGCCGCCAGCACGTCCCGCTCGCGGGACGTCAGCGGGTTGGCGCCCTCCGCGAGGGCCGCCGCCGCGAGTGTGGGGTCGATGACACGTTCGCCGCGCAGCACCCGCCGTACCGCGTCGGCGAGTTGGGACGCCGGGGCGTCCTTGACGAGGAACGCGTCCGCCCCGGCCTCCATCGCGCGCCGGAGGTAGCCGGGACGGCCGAACGTCGTCAGGACCACGATCTTGACCTTGGGCAGCTCCGCCCGCAGCCGCGCCGCCGCCTCGATACCGGTGAGCCCCGGCATCTCGATGTCGAGCAGGGCCACCTCCACCCCGTGTGCCTCCGCCGCGGCGACCACCTCGTCGCCGCGCGCGACCTGCGCCACGACGTCGAGATCCTCCTCCAGCCCGAGCAACGCGGCCAGCGCCTCCCGGACCATCCCCTGGTCCTCCGCAAGCAGAATTCTGATCACTCGTGCAAGGTACCGGCCAAGTCGCTCGCACTGGCAACGGATTGCGTCCGCAGCGGCACCACCGCGGTCAACTGGAAGCCCTTGCCTCCGCTTACCGGCCCCGTCTCCAGGCGGCCGTCGGCCAGTTGGAGGCGTTCGCCCAGGCCGGAGAGGCCGTTGCCGGCGCGGGCGTGGCGTCCGCCGGAGCCGTCGTCCCGGACGATGAGCCGCAGTTCGCGCTCGCCCTCGCGCTCGCCGGGGTGCTCCTCCAGCACCACCTCGCAGCGGCCGGCGCCGCTGTGGCGGACGACGTTGGTGACCGCCTCGCGCAGCGCCCAGCCCAGGGCGCCCTCCTCGTCCGGCCCCAACCCCGGCCTGGCGTCGGCGAGATCGGCCGCGGCGTCGAAGCGGATGTCGGCTGCGGTCAGCGCGGTGCGCGCGGCGGCGATCTCGACGGCGAGCTTCGGGCGGCGGTAGCCGCCGATGGCCTCGCGGACGTCGATCAGGGCCTGGCGGCTCACCTTCTCGATGTCGTCGACCTGGGCCCGGGCCTCGGCGTAGCGCTCCTGGTCCATGAAGCGGGAGGTGAGCTCGGTCTTCAGGGTGATCAGCGAGAGCGAGTGGCCGAGCAGGTCGTGCAGGTCCCGGGCCAGCCGCAGCCGCTCGTCCGAGGCGGCCAGGGCGGCGATGGCCTGCCGGGCCTCACGCAGTTCGCGCATGGTGCGGACCAGTCGCTGCAGGCCGGTCATGGCCGCCCCGCCGAGGAAGGCGGCGAAGCCGACGGAGGTCAGGGTGTCGCCGGAGGCGTGCACCAGCAGCCCGCAGAGCAGCATCAGGCCGGTGACCGCGGCGACTCCGCGCAGCGCCACCCGGGTGGGGAGGATCGCACCGGCGCACACGGACGAGTAGGTGAACAGGGTGGTCCACGGCTCACCGAGGACCAGGGTGGCGCTGGTGGCGATGGCCACCAGGACGCCGAACTTGGCTCCGTCCCGGGGGTTCCACTCGACCGTCCGCCCCGTCATCTGACGGCGGAACAGCAGGTCGAAGTAGACGACGAGGAAGGCGGCCAGCAGGCCCCAGCCCACCGCCGTGGCGGCGGTGCCGTGCTTGCCGTGGACCAGGTCCTGCACCGGGTAAGCCAGGTAGACCAGCCACAGCAGCGCCCAGCAGGACTTCACGAACAGCTGCCTGCGGTTCTCGGGGGTCATCCCGATGCGGACCTCGGACCAGGTCGTCATGCCGGCCACCTCCCTCGTCGATTGTTTCAGGCGGCCTTGCGGTCGCGCTGGTAGAGGCGGGCCGCGAAGTAGGTGAACACCACGAGGTAGACGGCGAGCGCGAGCACCCGGCCGCTCGTCACGTGCACGTGGGGCAGCGCCAGCCGGCCGAGCTGGTTGTACAGCGCCATCGGCGTCCAGTCGAAGTACTTCTGGATGCTGTCGGGCATCCGGAACCAGGTGCCGCCGGCCATGGCCATCAGCATGTACGTGATCATGACGATGGGCTGGACCGAGTCCGGAGCGGCGGCGTACCCGAGGGCCACGCCGAGAGCCGCGAAGACGAAGCCGCCGACCCAGAGGATCGCGGCGGTGCCGATCCAGGCCCCGGCCGAGAAGCGCACCCCCTCGACCGCGCCGAGCAGGAAGACGCCGATGATGGCGGGCAGGGTGGTCACCCCGCTGGCGACCAGCTTGGCGGTCACGTAGCTCGACCCGGGGAGCGCGGTGAGGCGCAGCTGGCGGGTCCAACCGCTCTTCCGCTCCAGGGAGATGCGCATGGCGGCGTTGAGCGAGGCGCCGACGGTGCCGAAGGTCGCCATCGAGATCATGAAGTAGGTCTTGACCGCGACGCCGCCGAGCTCGGTCGCACCGCTGTAGGCGCCGACCATCAGGGCGTAGAGCGCCACCGGGTAGATGACGGTGAAGAAGAGGTAGCGGCGGTTGCGCAGGACGCGCAGGATCTCGAGCTTGATCAGCTGGGTCATCGCACGTTCTCCTCGGCGGCGTCGTCGGCGGCGTCCTGCTCGCCGGTGATGGTGATGAAGGCCTGCTCCAGGCCGACCGTGGTGACCTCCAGGCCGCGCGGGTAGAAGCCGGCGCGGTAGAGGGCCGCCACCGTCGCGTCCGAGTCGGTGGACCGGATGCGGACCGTGGTGCCGGTCAGCTCCAGGGCGTTGACGCCGGGCAGGTCGCGCAGCAGCGAGGAGTCGCCGCCGTCCTCGGGGCGGAAGTCGAAGGTGACCTTCTTGAGACCGGCCCGCGCCTTGATCTCGGCCGCGGTGCCGTCCGCGATGAGCCGGCCCTTGTGGATCACGAGGACGCGGTCCGCGACGGAGTCCGCCTCCTCCAGGTAGTGCGTCGCGAAGAGGATGGTCCGCCCCTGGGCGGCCTCGGCCTTCATGACGTTCCAGAACGCCTGCCGCGCGCTGACGTCCATACCGGTGGTCGGCTCGTCCAGGATGATCAGGTCGCTGTCGCCGCAGGTGGCCAGCGCGAAGCGGACGCGCTGCTCCTGACCGCCCGACAGCTTGTCGACCTTGCGGTCGGAGATCTCGGTGAGCTGGGCCTTCTTCAGCACGTCGTCGACGTTGTAGCCGCGCGGGTGCACCTGGCAGGCCAGGGTGACGAGTTCACGGATCGTCACCTCGGGCATGAGCCCGCCGCTCTGGAGCATGACGCCCACCCGGCCGTTGACGATGGCCTGGCGCGGGGACCCGCCGAAGAGGCTCACCTGGCCCGCGCTGGGGTCCTTGAGGCCGAGCAGCATGTCGATGCTGGTCGACTTCCCGGCCCCGTTGGGGCCGAGGAAGGCGACGGTCTCGCCCGGTCGCAGCGTGAAGGACACGTCGTTGACGGCCTTCACCGCCCCGAAGTTCTTGCTGACGCCGCGGAACGCCGCGACCTCCCCGTCGGAGCCGGCGCCCTTCCGCGCCGCCCCCGTGTACTGCTCCGTCGTGCTCATCGCTGCTCACGCCTCCTGGTCGTCCTGTTGACCCCACCAGGTTCGCGCACCGGCCCCCTGACCGTCAGTGTCACGCCTCCATCCCCGCACATGACATCTGTCATGCCGCCCGCCCCGCTCCTGCGGGGCAGCCGCAAGGGGCGCGAGGATCCCCCACCTTTCGGGCGCGGGATCCTCGCGCCGCCAGGGGTTGCCCTACCGGACGCTCAAGTTCCGTTTGAGGAAGGCGACCTGAAGCAGCAGCAGGTTCTCCGCCACCTCCTCCTGCGGAGTCATGTGCGTCACCCCCGACAGCGGCAGCACCTCATGCGGCCGCCCCGCGGCCAGCAGCGTGGCGGAGAGCCGGAGCGTGTGCGCCACCACCACGTTGTCGTCCGCCAGGCCGTGGATCAGCTGGAGCGGCCGCTCCAGCTTCCCCGCGTCGCCCATCAGCGAGTGCGCCGCGTACACCTCCGGGCGCTCGGCCGGGAGGCCGAGGTAGCGCTCGGTGTAGTGGGTGTCGTACAGCTCCATGTCGGTGACCGGCGCGCCCGCCACCGCCGCGTGGAAGACGTCGGGCCGACGCAGGACCGCGAGCGCGGCGAGGTACCCGCCGTAGGACCAGCCGCGGATGCCGACGCGGCCCAGGTCCAGCGGGAAGTCCTGGGCCAGTGCCGTGAGCGCCTCGACCTGGTCCGCCAGCGTCACGCCCGCCATGTCCAGGTGGATCGACTTCTCCCAGGCGGGGCTGCGCCCCGGCGTCCCCCGGCCGTCCGCGACGACGACCGCGAAGCCCTGGTCGGCGAACCACTGCGAGGTCAGGTGGGCGTTCTGCGTCGCCAGCACCTGCTGGCCGTGCGGACCGCCGTAGGGGTTCATCAGCACCGGGAGCAGGCCGTCCCGTTCGCGGTCGTAGCCGGTCGGCAGCAGCACCGCCGCGGGGATGCGGTGCTCGCCGGCCAGGGTCAGCACCGGACGGGCCGTCAGCACGGGCTGCTCCGCCAGCGAGGTGATCTCGGCGACGGGCTCCCCGCCGCGCAGGACCCGTACCCGGCCGCCGCTGCGCTCCAGCGCGGCGGAGACCAGCACCGTGACGTCCCCGGCCCGCGTCGCGGCGTGGTAGCCGGGCGCGTCGCTGACCCGGCGGACCACTCCCCCGGCGTCCGCCAGGTAGACGTGCACCTGGCCGATCTCGGGCTCGGCCGCGGCCTCGCCCGCCGAGGCCGTGAACAGCACGTCGTCCGCCCCCGCGTCGAGCACGGCACGGACGTGCAGTTCGGGCCCGGTCACCTGGATGTCGCCGACGACGAGGGCGCGGCAGCCGGACGCCGTGTCGACGATGCGCACCAGCCGCCCGTCGGGCGTCCACACCGGGACGCCCGGGAACAGCTCGACCCACCGGTCGTCGGTCTCCTCCGCCACCTGCTCGGTGGCGCCGGTCTCCGGACGGACCGTCAGGTACCGCTGGGTGCGCTGGTCCCGCGCCTGCACGAGCAGCAGCGGCGGACCGCCCTCGGACCAGTGGACGCGGGCGAGGTAGGGGAAGGCCTCGCGGTCCCAGTCCACCTCGACCCGGCTGCCGTCCAGTGCGAGCACGAACAGCCGGACCTCCGCGTTCGCCGTGCCCGCCTGCGGATAGGCCACCCGGTGGGCCGGGCGGCCCGGGTTGGCCGGGTCGGCGATGTACCAGCGCTGCACCGGGCTCTCGTCCACCCGGGCCACCAGCAGCCGGGTGGAGTCGGGGGACCACCAGAAGCCGCGGCTGCGGTCCATCTCCTCGGCGGCGATGAACTCGGCCTGACCCCACGTCACCTCGTCGCCGTCGGGTGCGGCCAGGACGCGGTCGCCGCTGCCGTCGGCGGCGGTGATCCGCAGCTCGCCCGCGGTGGTCGGGTAGGCGACCCAGCGCCCGTCCGGCGACGGGCGGGGGTCCAGCACGGTTCCGGAGACCGGGAGTTCGGTGCACGCGCCGGTCAGCAGGTCCGCCCGGAACAGCCGGCCGGAGAGGGGGAACGCGGCCGACGTCACCGCGGCGTCGGTGGCATAGCCGATGACGCCGGCCGAGCCCTCCCGGGCGCGCTCGCGGCGGGCGCGCTCCTCCGGGGAGAGCTGCTCGTCACCGCCGCCGAGCAGGTGGGCCGGATCGGCGACCACTCGCTCGAACGGAGTATCGGAATTCGCAAGATCGAGTACCTGCAGCAGGTTCGCCCGTTCGGCCCCGCCCCGGGACCGCAGGAAGACCACTCTTCGCCCATCCGGGGAAACGGTGAACGAACGGGGAGCGCCCAGGGTGAACCGCTGGGTCCGCGAGAACTGGCGCGGGAAAGTGATCTCTGAGGGCATGGACGCACCCTATCCGCGCGCTCCCGCGCACGAGCGGGCCCACGGCAAACGCGCCTCTCCGCGGTGTCCCCCGGACGGCGGAGAAACCCGCTCCGAGCAGGGACGACGTCGTGCGCCCCAGTCGTGCACCGCTGCCCCCGCGCATGCATGATGACGGAACGTGACATCTCCGTCACCCCACGGGTATCACCTGTATGCCCGGGTCCGTCCATCCGGGGCGGCAGTCCCCGCCGCCCGCCAGTGAGAGGTGTGAGACGCGATGGTCCTGCCGATTTCCGCCGCTGTCCTGATGCTCATCGTCGTGGTGCTGCTCATCCGCCGGGCCGGGCTCAAGTTCTGGCATGCCCTGGCCTGCACCCTGCTCGGCTTCTACCTGGCGTCCAGCTCCATCGCGCCGTCGATCAAGACCCTGACCACCAACGTCGCGGGCATGCTCACCGGCATCAAGCTCTGAGCCCCGGGCTCGTTAGGCTCTGGCCTATGACGGAACCGGAACACCCCTCGGCGGCCCGCCGCCTGCTGCTCGTCCACGCGCATCCGGACGACGAGTCGATCGGCAACGGGGCCACCATGGCCCGCTACGCCGCCGAGGGAGCCGGGGTCACCCTGGTCACCTGCACCCTCGGCGAGGAGGGCGAGGTCATCGGACCGGACCTGGGCCACCTGACCGCCGACCGCGAGGACGCCCTCGGTCCGCACCGGATCACCGAACTGGCCGCCGCCATGCGGGAGCTGGGCGTCACCGACCACCGCTTCCTGGGCGGCCCCGGCCGCTTCCGCGACAGCGGGATGATGGGCGTCGAGTCGAACAAGCACCCGGAGGCCTTCTGGCAGGCCGACGTCGACGAGGCCGCCGCGCTCCTGGTCGCCGTGATCCGCGAGGTGCGACCGCAGGTGCTGGTCACCTACGACCCCAACGGCGGCTACGGCCACCCCGACCACATCCAGGCGCACCGGGTCGCCATGCGCGGCTACGAGCTCGCCGCCGACCCGACGTTCCGTCAGGACCTGGGCCCGGCGCACGAGATCGCCAAGGTCTACTGGAACTGCGTCCCCCGCTCCGCGCTGCGCGGCCCCGAGGACGCCCCCAATCCCTTCCCGGCCGAGGCGGACGAGGACGACGTCCCCGGCGTGGTGGACGACGCCGAGGTCACGGCGGTCGTCGACGGCAGCGCCTACGCCGAGCGCAAGGCCGCCGCGATGCGGGCCCACGCCACCCAGATCACCGTCGCCGAGCCCTGGTTCGCGCTGTCGAACGACCGCGGCCAGCTGCTCACCGCGGTGGAGTGCTACCGGCTCGCCCGCGGGCGCTCCGCCGCCCCGGCGGGGACGGTGGAGACGGACCTGTTCGCGGGGGTGACGGCCCGATGAGCGCGATCCCGGGTCCCCGCTCCGCGACGCCGCAGCGCCCACCGGCGCGGACGCCCCCGCTGGGGCGCGGCGGACGGGTCGTCAGTTACCTGCTGCTGGCGGTACTCGGCGTGCTGTGCGGCTTCGCCGGCAGCCTGATCGCCATGCTGTGGCTGCCGGTCGGGCTGCTGCTGGCGCTCGCCGGATGCGGCGCGCTCTTCTACGGAGGCGGGCTGCTGACGGGGACCCGGACCGGAGCCGCGCTGCCCGCGGTCGCCTGGTTCGTCTCCCTGCTGTACGTCACCGAGCCCCGCCCGGAGGGCGACTTCCTGCTCGGGGCGAGCATCGGCGGCTATCTCCTGCTGTTCCTGGGCGCGTTGACGGGCGTGCTGTGCACGGCCCGGCCGGGGCTGGGGGGCGGCCTGCGGCCTCGGTAAGGTAGTGCCCCGAAGCGAAGCTGGACTCCGCGGCACCCGGCGCGGCGAACCGACGATCGACAACGCGCTTGCCGCCGTGCGGGCGGGAAGCGAACCGGAGCAGCAGCAGTGAGTCGAGAACCAGAGAACCCGATGCCGCCCGTGCCGCCCCGTCAGGGCGGCGGCGAGGCCTACCCGTCGGGCACTCCCCCTTACGGCGCCCCGACGGACCCGGCCTTCTCCCGCGCGGGTGCTCCGCAGGGCCCGCGCGGCGCGCAGCAGGTCCCGCCGGCGGCGGGGGCGGGCGACGAGCCCAAGGCCACGGAGACGACGCTCACCACCCGCATCAAGATCAACATCCCGGGCTCCCGGCCCATCCCGCCCGTGGTGGTCCGCGAGCCGGTGAACCCCGCGCAGCCCGGTACCGGGACGGAGGGCCCGACCGCCCCCAGTCGACGTCACCGCGGCGAGGGCTCGGGCTCGCCCGTCCTTGGCGTCATGGACTCCGGCTCCCAGCCCTCCGTCCCGCCGGACCTGCCCCCGGAGTGGCGCACGCCGAACCCCGCCGCCGCGTCGCAGGCCCCTGCGGGGGCGGCGCAGGACAGCGCGGGCGGGGGAGGCGGCGGCAGCTCTTGGTTCGCCCCCCGCAAGAAGGTTGACGCCCCGGAGACCGAACCCGCCGGGGCCCCGCAACCGGCGCAGGGCATAGACGCCTTCCCCGCCCCGCCCGGCCCCGCGGGCAGCACCCCGCGACCTGACGGCCCGTCAAGCGGCTCCCCCGCCACACCCTTCGCTCCCTCGAGCCACCCGGCAACCAACGCCGCCTCCCCCGGCGCGGGCGCCCCGCAGCGTCCGGACCACGGCTACCCGGCCGGCAGCCCCGCGGCTCCCGGCGCCGCCAACGCCGCACCGGGTGCCCTCGGCAGCCCGACCGCGCCGCAGACCACCGAGCGCGGCCGCCCCGGCCCGAGCGCCGCAGGCCAGCGGCCTGACGGCCAGTCAAGCAGCCCTGCAGGCAGCCCCTTCCCTGGACCGGGGAGCGCCTCGGATCGCACCGCGGCCGGCGCCTTCGGCGGCCCCGCTGGGCCGCAGAGCGCCGAGCGCGGCCGCCCCGGCACCGGCCCGCGCCCTGACGGGCCGGCAGGCACAGGCGCGGCAGTCCCCGGCTACCCCGCAGGCAACGCTGCGGCCCCCGACACCTCCGCCGCCGGCGGCTTCGGCGGCCCGACCGCGCCCGGCCATCCCGGCCCGGGGGGCGGTCCGCGCCCTGATGGGCAGACGGGCGGCGGAGCCGCGAGGCCGGGAACGGCGGCTCCGGGCAGCGGCTTCCCCCCGGGCGTCCCGGCCGGGGATCCGTTCGTGCCGGGCGCGGAGGGGGCGCAGGCGGCACGCCGCAACGCGGAGACGACCCAGGCGTTCCCCGCTGTGGGGGCGGACCTCGGCAGCCCGGGGGCCACGCAGACGCATGGTTCGGGCATCAACCCGTTCGCACCCGAGGCCGGGGCCTTCCCGCCGGCGCCCGCGCCCGCGGGCCCCGCTCCCACCGGGATCGGTGGGGCCAGCCCGTTCCCGCCGCCCGCGCAGGGCGTCTTCGCCCCGAAGCCGAAGGTCGGCGGCGCCAGCGGCCGTCCCGCCGGCATGAAC
>NZ_JBHSQJ010000164.1:0-6120 GCF_042658505.1 Streptacidiphilus monticola
CCGCCCGCGTCCTCGTCCGCGCCGCATCGGGGGGCACCTCCGGAACCCGTGGCGCCGACCGCCGGCCGGGGAACCACCTCGACGGCGGCGCCCAGCGCCCCCACGACAACCGGAACCGGCGGGCTCGCCCCGTCCGCCCCGCCCACCTCGGCTCCGCCGGCCACACCGACCGCTGCGCCCAGCCGGCCTGCCGACGGGTCCGGCACGCCCACGGCCGGGGCCGACTGCGCGCTGCGGCTGCTGGTTCTCTGCCTGGGCTGAGACCTTCCGGGTCCGCCGCCTCAGGCCGCCGGGACGATCGGCCCGGCGCCCGGCGCCGTGGCGCCGCCTCCGGCCCGTACCGCGTCCACCACGAGCTGGTGCAGTTCGCGGCTCTCCTCCTCGCCGGGGCAGGCCACCGGGCTGCCGTAGAGCGTGAACCAGTCCGAGGAGCCGCTGTACTGCACGGCGAACTCCGCCTGCCCGTCCGCCCAGGTGGTGTGCACACTCACCTCGCCGGAGATGATGCCGATCTCCTCGGTCCTGACCCCACCGGGGCCGGCGAAGATGCCGACCGTCGTCCACGATGCCCACGCCATCTCGGCCTCCCGCTGCACTCGGCGTCGCTACGCCTCCCATGGTCCGGCACTCCGGGCGAAACATGCGATTCCACCCCCGTCATAGCCCCGATATCGGCTCTGACCTGCTATTTCTCCCCAAGGTGGCGGCACCGGCCAGATCCGGCCATGATCCGCCCAGCGCTTCCCCACCTCGGGTGTACGACTCGGGCGCAGCCACCGGCGCGCAGCGCCTGATGCTCCGTCTTGTCCGAACAAGTGCACCCCAATTGGGGCGCGTGCGTCACTGGGCGTTGGCTGTGCGTTCTTCCGGAATCCGCCCTCGGCCACTACGAATGACCTGTCCATGCCCGACCGAGGCAAACCCTACGGGATGAGGTCATCCATGCGACTGCGCGCCACACCCTTCGGCAGCGCCCTGACCGCCACCGGCGCCCTCCTGGGCGCTCTGCTGCTGGCCGGCCCCACGCCGGCCCAAGCCGCCGCCACCAGCGGCAACCTGATCGTCAACGGCGATGCGGAGAGCGGCTTCTGCACCTCCGACTGGAACGCCGCCACCACCGTCCCCGGCTGGACGGTGGAGTCCGGCAGCCCGGACGTCGTGTGCCAGAGCGCCGGGAGCTTCGGCTACCCCTCCGGCGGCGGCACGCCCGGCAAGGGCTTCTTCGCCCCGGGCAACCAGGGCGACGGTCTGATGACGCAGACCGTCGACGTCTCCTCCGCCGCGGGCGCGATCGACGGCGGTGGGGTCTCCTTCAACCTCTCCGGCTGGGAAGGCGGTTGGGGTGCGTACTCCGGCTACGTCGCCGTCTCGCTGCAGTTCCGCGGGGGCGCGGGTCAGGCGCTCGGCGCGGCGAAGCTGCCCACGGTCTCGGCCACCGACCGCTCGCTGACCACGGAGTTCCTCTCCCGCAGCGCGACCGGCGCGGTTCCCGCCGGGACCCGGTCGATCCAGGTCCAGGTCCAGTTCCTGTCCACCTCGAGCGAGACGGGCTATCTGGACGACCTCTCGCTCACCCTGTCCACCCCGGTCGCCGCCGCCGCGCTCACCCCGCCGCCCTCCCAGGTGCCCGGCTTCGACCACGTGTTCACGGTGATGATGGAGAACACCGACTACTCCGAGGTCATGAACGACCCCGCGGACACGCCGTACTTGCACCAACTCATGTCCCAGGGCACCACGTTCACGGACGACCACGCGGTCTACCACCCGAGCGACGAGAACTACCTCGCCGTCGCGGGCGGTGACACCTACGCCAAGGGCGCGGTCTACTTCCCGAACATCAACGACCCGGGCCGCAACCTGGGCGACGCCCTCGAAGCCGCCGGGCGCAGCTGGAAGGCCTACGAGCAGGGCATGGGCACGCCCTGCAACCTCGGCAAGAGCAGTGACAGCTACTACGAGCCGGACGACGCGCCCTTCGTCAACTACACCGACATCAGCGGCAACCAGGCCCGCTGCGCGGCCCACCTGTTCGACACCACCCAGCTGACCACGGACCTGCGCTCCGCCACGACCACCCCGGCCTTCTCCTGGATAGCCGCCGACGACTACTACGACGGCGAGGCCTCCGGCAACGGCAGCGCGGCCAGCCTCCGCACCCAGGACGGCTGGCTCCAGCAGACCCTTGCCCCGGTCCTCTCCTCCCCCGCGTGGACCACGCAGAAGTCGCTGCTCCTGCTCACCTGGGACGAGGACAGCAGCGAGGCCGGCAACCACGTGCTGACGCTCGCCGTCGGCTCGCAGGGGACGGTCCCGGCAGGCACGAGCAGCAATGTCCGCTACGACCACTACAGCCTGGGCCGCACCATCGAGGACGCCCTCGGCCTGCCGCCGATCACCGCCAACGACGCGTACGCCACCCCGCTCAACGCGGCCTTCGCGCCCGCGAGGCCGACCGCGCCCGTACTCACGTCCGGCACCCCGGCCGTGGCGAGCGGCGGGCTGGTCACCTTCCGCTACGCGGTGCCCAGCGTGGCCCAGGTCAGCGCGAAGAACTGGGTGGGCATCTACCCGGCGGGAGTGACGCCTGGTCAGAAGGCCTCGCTCGCCTGGTCGTACGCGCCGAACGCGAGCGGCGCGGTCACCTTCTCGACGGGCAGCCTGAACGGCCCGGGCAGCTACCAGGTGTACTACCTGGCCGACGACGGCTACTCGGTGCTGGCGGGACCGTTCCCGCTGACGGTCGACTAACCGCATGTCGCGGCGGCGGGGCGGACGAGTCGGGCGGAGCGGCGGGCGGGGGCCTTGCAACATCTTTCTGCAACTTGCGATCATGCACGGCATGACGCCTGCCTACGACGTGCTGGTGATCGGCGGCTCCGGCGTGGACACCATCGTCCGCGTCGACGAACTCGCCATCCCCGCAAGCGACTCCACGTCCGTCCCGCCCATCCGCGACTACGTCGCCCACACCGGGACCGGGGTGGCGCTCGGCTTCCACGCGCTGGGCCTGGCCACCAAGTTCCTCGACTTCATCGGCGAGGACGAGCACGGCGACCTGGTCCGAGCCCGGTACACCGCGGCCGGACTGGACTTCAGCCACCTGCCCGCGCCCGCCGGCACGCCACGCAGCGTCAACCTCGTGGACCGCCAGGGCAGGCGCTTCTCCTTCTACGACGGCCGCCACCCGGCGGACCTGCGGCTGCCGCCGGAGTTCTACCGCCCGTACCTCGCCCTCGCGCGCCATGTGCACGTCTCGGGCCCCGGCGTCGCCCAGGACCTTCTCGACGACGTGCGCGCGGCGGGTCTCGCCGTCTCGACGGACGTGCACGCGTGGGACGGGGAGGCCGACTGGGCGAAGACCTATGCCTACGGCGCGGACCTGGTCTTCATGAGCGCCGCGACGGTGGGTGCCGCCGGCGCCCCGGCCCTGCTGCGCCGCGTCCTGGAGCAGGGCCGGGCCCGCATCGCCGTGGCCACGGACGGCGCGGACGGCTGCTGGGCCGCCACCCGCGACGAGCCCGAGGCCCGCCACTTCCCGGCGCAGACGGCCCCGGGCCCGGTCGTCGACACCAACGGTGCGGGGGACGCCTTCGTCACCGCCTTCGTCGCCACCTGGCTGGACGGCCGCCCCCTGGACGACTGCGTCCAGGCCGGCCAGACCTCCGGCGCCTTCGCCTGCACCCACCTGGGCACCCATGAACGCCTGATCACCCGCCCGGAACTCCTCGCGGCCACCACCCCGGCCCGGACCTGAGGCGAGCCGTCTGCAGGGCCGCAAGCACCGGCCGAGGCCCGGGCCGTCACCAGCGCCAGCGCGGACGCTGCAAGCCCCGGGCCCAAGTCCCGGGCCGGAGGCCTGCAGCCGGGCCGAAGGAGCCGGCCAGGGCCCGACCAGGCGCAGGGCCAAGGCCGGAGGCCTGCGGGCCCGGACCCGGCGACCGGGCCGAGGGCCCGGAGGGGGTGAGGTGCGGGAGGGCAGGTGGGTGAATGGGGGCGTCCGCGGGGGACCGCGGAGCGGGTGGGCCGGCGCCGCAGGCGTGTACGATTTGGCGCACGGTCAGTCCCGTTGCTCCGCACGGGAGTTGCTCCTCCCCCCGTCCAGTCACGGAAGCCGGTCGCACGTGTACTCCTCCGCCTTCGGGTCCGCCCAGCCCATCTACGACCGCCTCGTGCGTGAGCGCGGCGACGTCCCGGCGGAGGTCCGCCGCACCGCCGAGCAGCTGCAGGAGGAGGTCCGCCGGGCCATGCAGTTCGACTTCCGCCGCCCCTGGCCCGGCGCCGGGTTCCCGTCCTCCTCCGGGATCTGAGCGTCCGGCCGGCCGAGCGGGTCACCCGCTCCGGGCCAGCCGGGCTCGCAGCCCGTCCAGGAAGCCGTCGTACCCGGCCACGACATCGTCGAGGTCCAGGAACGGCGGCAGATCCGCCGCCTGCTGGCGTTCCAGCAGCCAGTCCACGGTCGCGGCCACCACGGCCTCCGTGTCCCCGCCCGCCCTCGGCAGCTGCTCCAGCAGCTCCGTGGGGACCCGGACCCGGGTCTGCGCCCGCGACTCCGCCTCGCCGGGGCGTCCGCGCACCTCGACCAGGTACTCGTGGTCGCCCTCGTCCGTGATCGCCATCCGCTCGGTGCTCTCGTGCTCGGCCATAGGGGGCCGCTACCCGCTGCGCCGCCGACGACGCATCTCCCGGCCGTGGCTGGGTAGTCGCCGCATCGCCTCGCAGGACACCAGCGGGAGGTGCGCGGATGGGCACGGAGTCCACGACGTCGGAGGTGCGGCTGGTCGTCAACGGCCAGGAGGTCCGGCTGCGGGTGGACAACCGCAGATCGCTGCTCGACCTGCTGCGCGACGACCTGGCCCTGACGGGGAGCAAGAAGGGCTGCGACCACGGCCAGTGCGGCGCCTGCACGGTGCTGCTCGACGGCCGACGGGTGGTGGCCTGCCTGGTCCTGGCCGCGACCGCCGACGGCAGTTCGGTCACCACCGTCGAAGGCCTGGCCGGCCACGGCGCCCCGCACCGGCTGCAGTCCGCCTTCACCGCCCATGACGGCTTCCAGTGCGGCTTCTGCACACCGGGACAGCTCTGCTCGGCGGTGGGCATGCTCGGCGAGGTCGCCCGCGGGCGGCCCAGCTTCGTGACCGATCCCCGCCACGAGGGGCCGATCGAGCTCACCGAAGCGGAGATCCGCGAGCGCATGAGCGGCAACCTGTGCCGCTGCGGCGCGTACGACGGCATCGTCGCCGCGATCCGGGAGGTGGCCGGATGAGGCCGTTCCGCTACGTGCGGGCCCAGGACCCGCAGCAGGCCGTGGCGCTGGTCGCGGCCGACCCGGACGCCCGCTACCTCGGGGGCGGCACCAACCTGGTGGACCTGATGCGGCTCGGCGTCGAGGCCCCGGGGACCCTGGTGGACGTCTCCGGCCTGCCGCTCGACCGCATCGAACAGGCAAGCGACGGCGGTCTGTTGGTGGGTGGGGAGGTCCGCAACAGCGACCTGGCCGCCGACCGGCGGGTGCGCGAGTCCTGGCCCGCCGTCGCCCAGGCGCTGCTCTCCGGCGCCTCGGGCCAGCTGCGCAACGCCGCCACCGTCGGGGGGAACCTGCTGCAGCGCACCCGCTGCGGGTACTTCCAGGACCCCGCCAAGCCCTGCAACAAGCGCGAACCCGGCACCGGCTGCCCCGCGCTGACCGGGGACCACCGCAACCTCGCCGTACTCGGCCGCTCCGAGCACTGTGTCGCCACCCACCCCTCCGACTTCGCCGTGGCCCTCGCCGCCTGCGACGCCACCGTCCACGTCCGGGGCGCGGACGGCACGCGCGTCCTCCCGGTCGCCGAGCTGCACCGCCTGCCGGGCGAACGGCCGGATCTGGAGACCGTGTTGCAGCACGGCGAGCTGATCACGGGCGTCGAGCTGCCCGCGCGGGAACTGCTCCGCGGCTCCGTGTACCGCAAGGTCCGCGACCGCGCCTCGTTCGCCTTCGCGCTGGTCTCCGTCGCGGCGGCGCTGTCCGTCACGGACGGCCGGGTCGCCGACGTCCGGATCGCGCTCGGCGGCGTGGCCGCCAAGCCGTGGCGGGCGCTGCGGGCGGAGCAGGCGCTGCGCGGCGGCCCGGCGTCGACC
>NZ_JBHSQJ010000165.1:0-3347 GCF_042658505.1 Streptacidiphilus monticola
CCTGGGCCTCGACGCGCAGCGCGCAGGCCAGCAGCAGCGGGCCGGCTGACGGCCCGTCGGCGTTCATCGCAGTCGCCGCCCGGCCAGCGAGGGCAGCAGGCCGCGGCGCGGCGCCGGAGTCTCCGGCCCACCGCCGTACGGCAGTTCGGCCGCCTCGGCGTCCACGGACTGGCCCTCCGGGGTCAGGTGCGGCGTGCCGTGCAGGTAGCGGCCCAGCGCGGTGATCGGGAAGACCAGCCGGTAGAGGTTGTAGTTGATGGAGAAGTCCCAGGGGAAGCCGGTGCCGGTGAACTCCGGCTCGTCCCAGGTGCCCTCCTCCAGCTGGGTCTGCGCCAGCCAGCGGATGCCCCGGTCGACCGTCTCGCCCTCCTCGCCCGCCGCCAGCAGCGCCATCAGCGCCCAGGCGGTCTGCGAGGCGGTGGACTTGCCCTTGCCGGCCCAGGATCGGTCCTGGTACGAGCGCATGTCCTCGCCCCAGCCACCGTCCGCGTTCTGCTTCTCCTCCAGCCAGTTGACGGCCCGTCGGATCGAGCTGTGCTCGGGCCGGATGCCCGCGGCGATCAGTGCCGGGACGACGGAACCGGTGCCGTAGATGTAGTTGGTGCCCCAGCGCCCGAACCAGGAGCCGTCCTCCTCCTGCTCGCGCAGCAGCCAGTCGATGCCGCGCCGGGTGCGCGGGTCGCGGGCCCGGCCGTCGGCGGCGAGCATCTCCACGACGTGCGCGGTGACGTCCGCGGACGGCGGGTCGACCACCTCGCCGAAGTCGCAGAACGGGAGCTTGTTCGGCAGGGTGCTGGTGTTGTCGACGTCGAACGCGGCCCAGGCGCCGTTCTTGGACTGCATGCCGAGCACCCAGTCCACGCCGCGGCGGATCGCGGCGGCGGAACGGGCCGGCTCGTCGAGGGCGACCCGGCGCAGCGCCAGGATCACCTCGGCGGTGTCGTCGATGTCCGGGTAGTTGTCGTTGTCGAACTCGAACGCCCAGCCTCCGGCCGGGAGTCCGGGCCGCTGCACGGCCCAGTCGCCCTTGCGGCCGACCTCCTCGCCGAGCATCCACTCGGCGGCGCTGACCAGCGCCGGGTGGTCGGCGGGCAGGCCCGCGTCGGCCAGCGCCACGGTGGCCAGGCAGGTGTCCCAGACCGGGGACTGGCAGGCCTCGATCCAGCGGTGGCCCTCGTCCGTGTGCACGGTGAACCGGTCGAAGGCGGCCAACCCCGCCTTCATGACGGGGTGGTTGAGGTCGTACCCCTCCAGGTGCAGCGCGATCAGCGAGTACACGGCCGGGGGCTGGATGCCGCCCCAGCAGCCGTCGGCCTCCTGCCGCTCGACGATCCACCGGGTGGCCTGCTGCAACGCGAGGCGGCGCAGCGACTTGACCGGCATCCGGTGGTAGTAGTGCAGCGCCTTGTCGAGGCGGATGAAGAAGCCGTCGAGCGTGTGGATCGGCGGGGTGGGCCGGGTCGGGTACGGGTCGTTCGGGTCGGCGTGCAGCTCGTCCAGGTCGAAGGGCGCCGGACGGACCGGCCGGTGGGCCGAGACGACGGTCAGCGGCACGATGGTCTGCCGGGCCCAGCAGCCGAAGGAGTAGATGTTCAGCGGCGCCTTGCGCGGCAGGAAGATGACCTCCGGCGGCAGCTCGGGCAGCTTCTCCCAGGGCCACCAGCCGAACAGCGCCAGCCAGATCCGGGTGAACACCCGGCTCGCCGCGATCCCCCCCTGCTCGCGGATCCACTTGGACGCGAGCTTCATGTGCGGGGCCGTGATGTCGTCGCCGGCGAGCTTGAGCGCGACATAGGCCTCGATGGTGGTGGACAGCTCGGCCGGGCCGCCGAAGAAGGTGGCCCAGGTGCCGTCCGGTTGCTGCTGGGAGCGGATCCACTCGGCCGTGGCGCGGGTCTGCTCCTCGGTGAGGATGCCCAGGAACTGACGGAGCAGCAGGTCCTCGGCATCCATCGTGACGTTGGTCTCGAGATTCCCCTTCCACCAGCCTGCGTCGTTCTGCAGGCTCAGCAGATGGGACACCGCCCGGTCCAGCGTCTTCCGGGCGATCTCGGTGGTGCTGGCCGCCGCGGCCGGCTCTGCATCGTACTTGGGGTCGAGCCGGCCGTCCGCGGATCCTGTCATTGCGTCACCTCTCCCTAACCACGACGAACTCGGCGAGCGCCGCGAACTGCGCGCGCACCTCGGCGGGCATGGCCACCTCGTCCAACGCGGCCAGCGCCGTGGCGTGTTGACGGCGTGCCTCGTCGGCGGTCCAGGCTCGGCCGCCCGCCTCCTCGATCAATGCCGCGCGCACGGCGAGTTGTTCCTCGTCCTCGTGCCCGCGGTTCTCCGGGTCGGCCAGCAGCTCCGCGAGCCGGTCGGAGGCGGGGCCTCCGGCGGCGAGAGCGGCGGCGACCGGAAGCGACTTCTTGCGCTGGCGCAGGTCACCGAAGTTGGGCTTGCCGGTGACCTCGGTCTCGCCCCAGATGCCGAGCAGGTCGTCCACGGCCTGGAAGGCGAGGCCCAGGTGGTAGCCGTAGCGCTCGAGCGCGTCGGCCTGCTTGTCGTCGATGCCGGCCAGCACGGCGCCGACGGAGGCGGAGGCGGCCAGCAGCGCGCCGGTCTTGTTGCCCTCCATCTCCAGGCACTCCTCGACCGTGACCCGGTCGCGGTGCTCGAACGAGAGGTCCTGGGCCTGACCGTCGATCAGCTTGCGGGTGGCCAGGGTGAGTCGCTGCACCGCGCGGCCGGCGTCCTGCTGGGTGGTCAGCCCGGCGGCGACGGCGTCCAGCAGCACCTCGTTGCCGAGGGCGAACAGCGCGTCGCCGACCAGGATGGCCTGGGCGGGGCCGAAGACGGTCCACACGGTGGCCCGGTGGCGGCGGGTCTCGTCGCCGTCCATCAGGTCGTCGTGCAGCAGCGAGAAGTTGTGCACCAGCTCGACCGCGACGCCGCCGGGCACACCGTGCTCGGCGGGGACGCCCGCGGCGAGCGCGGAGAGCACGGCCAGCGCGGGGCGGACGGCCTTGCCGCCGTCACCCTCGGTGGGGTTGCCCTCGGCGTCGGTCCACCCGAAGTGGTACCGGGCCACCCTGTCCATCGGCGGGGCCAACCGGTTCACAGCCTCACGGAGCACCGGCGTGCAGAGTCTCCTGGCGCGGTCCAGCAGTCCGGGTACGTCAAGTGCCTGCACCATCAGTGCCTCCTCGGGGCGCGCAACCACGCTGATTCCCTCTCCGTTCGTCGGTCGTCGTCCTGGGTCCGCCTGAGCGGGGTCGAGATGGGTGTCCGTCATGAGGGCTCCCCCGCGGGCTCTCCCGACTCGGCGCGCCGCGCGGCCGGGGGTTCCGGCGTGGCGCTCCGCG
>NZ_JBHSQJ010000166.1:0-16205 GCF_042658505.1 Streptacidiphilus monticola
GGCGAAGCCGCACACGCACAGCCCCGCGCCCCAGGCGGGGCGGCGAAGCCGCACACGCAAAGCCTCGCGCCCCAGGCGGCCGCATGGCTGCTCGCGGTCCAGAGGGGCGAAAGGAAATGGCGTGGCTTCGCGCCGTCGTCATCAACAGGTAACGGCGAGCGTGCATGCTGGGCACATGTCCCACCCTCTCGGTTCGCTCGATGCCGCGTTCTGGGCACTGGAAAGCGCGCACGCGCCCATGCATCTGGGCGCCCTCGCCCTCTTCGGTCCCGGTGCCGACCCTCGGCCCGCCCGCCTCGCGGGCGTGCTCGCGGAGCGGGCCACCACCCTTCCGGCCCTGCGCCGACGCGTCGTGCAGTCCTGGCTGCCGCACCGCGGCCCGCGCTGGGAGGACGACCCGGCGTTCGACCCGAGCGCCCACATCCACGTCCACGAGGAACCTGGGGCCGATCTGCCCACCCAGGTCGCGGACCTGATGGCCCGTCCGCTCGACCGCGGCCGTCCGCCGTGGGAGTTCCACCTGCTCCTGCCCGGCCGCGCCGACCAGGGGTTCGCGCTCCTCGCCAAGCTCCACCACGCCGCCGTCGACGGCCTGCGCGCCGTGGAACTCGGCATCCGCCTCGTCGACGAGTGGCAGTCCGCGCCGCCGCCCCGGCCGCGGCGGCCCAGGCCGGTGCCGCCCGCGCCCCCGCTGTGGAGCAGGCTGGCCGACGAGGGCCGCAAGGCCCTGGGCGCCGCCGAGTTGGCGGCCGAGGTCGTCCGGGCGATCCGTCCGCTGCCGTCACCCCTCGAGGCCGCCCCCGGCGCTCCGCGCCGGGTCGTGCTGCCGACGCTCCCGCTGGAGCAGGTCCAGCGCATCCGCCGGGCGGCCGGCGGCACGGTCCACGACGTCGTCCTCGCCGCGGTCGCCGGGGCGCTGCGCGCCCAACTGCCGGACCCGCGTGACCTGCGCGTACTGGTCCCGGTCAGTCAGCGCTCGCGCGCCGGGGGCGCGGTGACGGGCAATCAGCTCTCCGGCTACCTGGTCACGCTCCCGTGCGGCGAGCCCGACCCGCTGCGCCGTCTCGCCCGGGTCAGCGCCGACATGGCGGAGCACAAGCGCCGCGGTCCCAAGCGGGGCGCCGGGGCGATGGCTCTGCTCACCGACCGGGCGCCCGCCGCGTCGATGCGGCTCGCCGCACCGTGGCTGCGGCCGACCGCGCCCCTGCTGTTCGACGCCTTGGTCACCACCGTCCCGCTGCCCGACGTACCGCTGACCCTCGCGGGCGCCCCGCTGACCGCCGTCCACCCGCTGCCGCCGCTACCCCTCGGCCACGGCCTCGGGATCGCCGTCAGCAGCTACCGGGGCGCGCTCAACCTGGGCCTGTACGGCAGCGTGGACGTGGCCGCGATCGGCGAGGCGCTCCACCGCGAACTGAGCCTGCTGGAACAGGCCCTGGGCCCGGAGCCGGTCACGACCCCGGCATCCGGCTGAGCACCGGCGCCGCCCGGCCGCCCGCTGATTCCGGCGCGGAGGTCCGACGCGCCGTCAGGCCCCGCGCGCAGCCGGCACGTTGGACGGCGGCCAGGACGGCCACCCCCGCGCCCAGGCCCAGCCACCCGAGCGGCCCGGCGGGCATCACCACGCCGGTGAGCAGCGGTGGTCCGGCGGACCGCTGCACCGACTGGGACATGCCCGCGACCCCGAGGTACGCGGCCCGCGCCTGCTCCGGCGCCAGCAGCACGGCCAGCTCCCAGGAGCTGACCGACCGCATCAGTTCCGCCAGCGTCACCAGCACGGCCGCCGCGAGCAGCGCCGTTCCCGCGCTCCAGGCTCCCCGGCCGGCCGACCAGGCGATCACCAGGCAGCACAGGAGCAGCGCCAGGCCGTAGCCCACGATCGCGCGGACCGCTCCAGCCGGTCCCTCCGCCCAGCGGGATACCGGGAGTTGCAGCACGACGACGAGCACGGTGTTGAGGATCAGGAAGGCGGGCACCAGCGCGTGCGGGGCCTGCGTGCGGCCGACCAGCCACAGCGGCAGACCGACCTCCAGCACGGAGGCGTCCAGGCAGAGCACGGTGTCCAGCAGCATGAAGCGCAGGTACCTCCGGTCCCGCCAGGGACCGGCCGCCCGGCGACCGCCCCCGGCGTCCACCGTGGCGCTCCGGTGCGGTTCGGGCGCCGGCTCCCGCACCCCGCGGATCAGCAGCGCGGCGACGGCGAACGAGAGCGCGTCGCCGAGGATCAGCGCGCCGTACGCCGCCTCGGTGCCGATCGCCACGCCGACCGCGGCCAGACCGGCGCCCATCGCGTAGCCGGCGTTGCCGACGCTCCGGGACAGCGCCTGGTAGACGCTGCGGCGCTCGCCCGCCACGCGGGTGGCGAAGAGCATCTCCAGCATCCGGGCCGCACGGTCGCCGAAGGCGGTGGCCGCGAAGAGCAGGAGCAGGACGGCGAACCGCGTCGACACCAGGGTCAGTGTCAGGGTGGCCAGCCGCAGCAGGTGGCAGCCGACGAGCAGGGTGCGCACGGGCAGCCTTCCGGCGAGCCGCCCCGCGACGGGCGAACCGAGGATGCCGACCAGCCCGGCGACGCCCAGCAGCAGGCCGATCTGATGGGCGTTCAGTCCTGCGGCGAACGTCAGGTAGAGCACCGCGGCCGCGGCCCACAGGCCCGAGCCGGTCCGGTCGACGCCGAGTGCGAGCAGCATGGTGCGGGCGTCCCGGCCACCGGGCGGCCGCCGCAGTTGGGCGACCAGGCCGTCGCCCCTCTCGTGCGCGCGCATGTCGTCCTCCCCCGTACGGTCCTGTCGATCTTCCGGGGGAAGCCTGCCGGGGAGCTGTCTCGATGTCAAGATACTTGATGTCGACAGAACCAGCCGATCCGGCCGGTGCCGCGACCCGCGCCCGCCCCGGTCAGAATGGCCCCATGAAGGTGATCGCCGGGCTGGCCGGTCTCGCGCTGCTGCTGCTCGTCCTGGCCAGCGCCCTGCGCACGCTGGTGGTCCCCCGCGGGCTGTACTCCTCGCTGGTCTACGACCTGTGGTGGTCGCTGCGCCGGCTGCTGCGCCTGGCCGCCCGGCGCGGCGACTACCGCGCGCAGGACCGGGCCCAGGCCTGGCTGGCCCCGCTGATGCTGGTGGCCATGCTCTGCTGCTGGCTGCTCGGCGCCTTCACGGCCTTCGGCCTCGGCCTCTACGCGCTCTCCGGTCTCTCCTTCGGCGACGCCCTGCGCGAGGCGGGGTCCAGCCTGTTCACCCTCGGCTTCGCCAGCGGCGCCCGGTTCCGGCTCTCCGCCCTGGACTTCGCCGCCGCCGCGACCGGGCCGCTGCTGATCGCGCTGCAGATCGCCTATCTGCCCAGCCTCTACGGCGCCTACAACCGCCGCGAGGTGGAGGTCACCCTGCTGCTCTCCCGGGCCGGCGAACCCGCCTGGGGCCCCGAGCTGTTGGCGCGGCAGTGGCTGGTCGACACCGAGACCGCGCTGCCCGAGCTCTACCGCTCCTGGGAGCGGCTGGCCGCCGACATCGGCGAGAGCCACTCCAACTACCCGGTGCTGGTCGCCTTCCGCTCCCCGCAGCCCTATCGCAGCTGGATCGTGGGCCTGCTCGCGGTCATGGACGCGGCCGCGATGCAGCTCGCGCTGACGCCCAAGTCCGCGCCGCCGCAGGCCCGCCTGGTGCTGCGGGCCGGCTTCACCGCCATGCGCGACATCGCCCGCTCCCTGCGGGTTCCCTTCGAGGAGGACCCGCGCCCCGACGACCCGATCCACCTCACCTTCGAGGAGTTCGACGCGGCGGTCGCCATGGTGGAGGCGGCCGGCTTCCCCTCCCAGCGCGGCGCCGAGGAGGCCTGGCCGCACTTCCACGGCTGGCGGGTCAACTACGAGTCCCTGGCCTACGAACTGTGCCGCCGCGCCGACGCCGTCCCGGCCCTGTGGAGCGGCCCGCGCGACTTCCCGTCCCTCCCCATGCCGCCGCGCCGGCCAGCGGACCGGCGCCCGCCCGCCCGTTGACGCGCCGTCAGAACCCGTCAGAACCCGTCAGAGCACGTCAGAACAGAAGTCAGAACAGAAGTCAGAACCGAAGTCGGAACCAAGGCCGGAACAGCACAGGTCAGGACTCCGGCGGCGGGTCGAGCAGCTGCGGCCCGTTGTTCCGTACGTTGTTGACCGCCAGGTTGACCATCCGGGCGGCCAGCCGCCCGTCCGCGGGCGTGGAGAGCAGCGCGCGCAGCTCGTCCGGATCCTGGTGCGACGGGTCGAGCCAGGCCTCGGCATGCTCCCGGGTGAGGGCCAGTGGCATCCGCGGGTGCACCCGGCCCGCCGCGTCCGTCGCCTCGGTGGTGATGATCGTGCAGGTCAGCCACCAGGACTCAGGATCGTCGCGGTCCTTGGCCGGGTCCCGCCAGTACTCGTACAGGCCGGCCATGGCCATCGGCTCGCCGCCCTCGGGCGTGATGTACCAGGGCTGCTTGTACGCCTTGCGTCCGGCGGTGGCGGCCACCGGAGTCCACTCGTAGAAGCCGTCGGCGGGCAGCAGGCAGCGGCGCTTGGCGAAGGCCGAGCGGAAGGCCGGCTTCTCGTGCACGGTCTCCACCCGCGCGTTGATCATCCGCGCCCCCACCTCCGGGCTCTTCGCCCAGGACGGCACCAACCCCCAGCGCAGCGGCAGCAGTTCGCGCCGCAGTTCACCCGTCTCCCGGTCGGCCCGGTCCACGACCGCCCAGACGTCGTCGGTCGGCGCCACGTTCCAGCTGGGCGCGAGCAGCTGCTCCGGGTTCCAGCGGTCGACCTCGAACAGCTCGACCAGGTCCTCGGGCTTGCGGGAGGAGACATAGCGTCCGCACATGCCGCCAGCCTGCCACGGGCCACCGACAGCTCCCGACGGGCGCGCGGCGGCGGGGCCGCACAGACTGGAGGGCGGGGGGCCTGCCCCGATCCGGGAGGCGCGATGTCCGTCCCGCAGCAACCGGCCTCCGCTCCACCGCTCACCGCCCCAGGCCGACTCGGCCGCATCGGGGAGTGGTGCGCACGCCACTTCGTCATCGTGATCGTGGCCTGGCTGGTCGCCCTGGGCGGACTGCACGCCCTGCAGAGCAGCATCGGCGGCACCTACTCCGACGACTTCTCGGTCTCGGGGACCCAGTCCCAGCAGGGCCTGGACGTGCTCAGCGCGCACAGCCCGGGCGCGGGCGGCGTCAGCGGCACCGTGGTCATGCGCGACCCGAAGGGGCCGCTCAGCTCGGTGCAGAGCCAGGTGAACCAGGCGGTGTCCAACCTGCAGCACCTGCCGCACGTCCTGTCGGTGCAGAACCCGCTGCCGCCGCCGTCCTCCTCGGGCGCCCCCGCCACGCCGAGCACCGCGCTGTCCAAGGACGGCCGCACCGGCTACATCACCGTCCGCTTCGACGCGAACCCGAACACCTTCGGCTCCGACTACATCCCGCGCGTGGACACGGCCGTGGCGCCGGTCCGGGCGACCGGCACCCAGGTCGAGTACGGCGGCCCGCTGGGCGAGTCGGCCCGGCCCAAGGCCGCGGACCTCACCAGCGAGGCCATCGGCTTCGCCGTCGCCGTGGTGGTCCTGGTGGTCGGCTTCGGCAGCCTGGTGGCCGCCGGGCTGCCGCTGCTCGCGGCGCTGATCGCCGTCATCGTCGGCCTGAGCTGCCTGTCCCTGCTGGCCGCCGCGTTCACCTTCGCCAGCGTGTCGCCCACGCTGGCGACGATGATCGGCCTCGGCGTCGGCATCGACTACGCGCTGTTCCTGATCACCCGTCACCGCCAGGGCGTCATGGACGGCGCGGATCCGGTGCGTGCCGCCGGGCACGCCACGGCCACCAGCGGCCGGGCGGTGCTCGTCTCCGGCTGCACCGTGATCGTCGCCCTCGCCGGCCTCTACGTGTCGCGGGTCGGCTTCATCGGCAAGCTGGGCGTGGCCGCGGCGGTCACCGTGGTCACGGCGGTGTGCGGCGCGCTGACCCTGGTGCCGGCGCTGCTCGGTCTGGTGGGCCGTCAAGTCGACCGCTGGCACCTGCGCCGCCCGGTGGCCGAGGAGGGCGCGGAGGAGTTCGCCGCGGCCTCCGGGGACACCCGCGGCTATGTCGGCGCGCTGACCCGCAAGCCGCTGTGGTTCCTGATCGCGGGCCTCGTCGTGATCGGGGTGCTGGCCGTGCCGCTGTTCTCGATCCGGCTCGGCCACATCGACGACGGCGCGGATCCCACGAACTTCACCGACCGCCGCGCCTTCGACCTGATCACCGACGGCTTCGGGCCCGGCACCAACGGCCCGTTCACCCTGGTCGTGGACCAGTCCAAGGTGCCCGCCAACGACCGCTCCGCGCTGGCGAGTTCACTCGACAAGGCGCTCACCGGCGTCCCCGGAGCGGCGAGCGTCAGCACCCCGCAGCCCACCTCCGACGGCCAAGTGCTGACCGCGACGGCGGTCCCGGTGGGCCGCCCGCAGGACGCCTCGACGACGACCCTCTTCAACCACCTGCGCCAGGACGTGCTCCCGCAGGCCGTGGCCGGTACGCCCGCGCAGACCTACGTGACCGGGGCGACGGCCGCGCAGGCCGACTTCACCCGGATCATGACCGACCGGCTCCCCGAGATCATCGCGGTGGTCGTGGGCCTGGCCTTCCTGATCATCCTGTGCGTCTTCCGCGGGCTGCTGGTGGCGCTGAAGGCGGCCGTGCTCAACCTGCTGTCCATCTCCGCCTCCTACGGCGTCCTGGTGGCGGTCTTCCAGTGGGGCTGGGGCGGCTCCGCGCTCGGGGTGGCCGGCAAGGTGCCGGTGGAGAGCTATGTCCCGATGATCATGTTCGCCATCATCTTCGGCCTGAGCATGGACTACGAGGTCTTCCTGCTCTCCCGGGTGCACGAGCACTGGAACCGCACCGGGGACGGCCACCTGAGCGTCGCGCACGGTCTGCGGATCACCGCCCGGGTGATCACCTGCGCCGCTCTGATCATGGTCAGCGTGTTCGCGGCCTTCATCCTCAGCGACAACATCGTGGTGAAGATGCTGGGCCTCGGCCTCGCCGTCAGCGTGCTCATCGACGCCACGGTGGTCCGCATGCTGCTGGTCCCGGCCGTCATGGTGCTGCTGGGCCGGCACGCCTGGTGGACGCCGCGCTGGCTCGACCGGGTGCTGCCGCACATCGACACCGAGGGCGAGCCGGCCCCGCCGCCGGCCCGGGTCCCCAGCGCCCGGGGGTAGGCGATGGCCCAGGCGGAATCGGTCGGCTACCTCGCGGCCGTGGCCGTCGGCGCCGTGGTCGGCCTGCTCGGCCGCGCGCTGCTGACGTCCCGTCCGCGGCTGGACCGAACCTCCGCCGTGCTGTGCGGGATCATCGGTTCCGCCCTGGGCTTCACGGCGCTGCGGGTCGTCCCGCCGCTCACCGCGCACGGCTTCCCGTGGCTCCGGCTGCTGCTGGCCGCGCTGCTCGGGACGCTCGCCGTGATGGCCACCGGACAGGCGCTGCACCGCAGTTGGGTGCGCCGGCACCCGGACCTGGTGCACGGCGACCCCAAGGCGCTGATCGCCGCCGGGGAGGGGGCGCGCCTGGAGTTCAAGTCCACGGCCCGCTGGAACCTGCGCACCGGCGAGCGCGACGAGCGGCTGGAGCACGTCGTCGCCAAGACCGTCGCCGGCTTCCTCAACGCCGACGGCGGCACGCTGCTGATCGGGGTGGACGACGCCGGGACGGTGGTCGGCGTCGAGTACGACTACCGGCTGCTGCGCCAACCCGACCGGGACCGCTACGAGTTGTGGCTCCACGACCTGCTCGGCGGCTACCTGGGCCGCAGCGCGCTGAGCCGGCTGCGGATCGGCTTCGCCCGCCTCGACGGGCACGACGTGTGCCGGATCGACGTGCAGCCCGCACCGGGACCGGTGTTCCTGCACGCGCCCAAGGGGCAGCGCACCGCCGACTTCCACGTCCGCCTCGGCAACTCGACGCGGTTGCTGCTCACCGACGAGGCCCTCGACTACATCCGCGGCCACTGGTCCCGGCGGCCGCTGGTGCGGCTGCTGGGGCGCCGCTACGCCGCCCTGGCCGCCCACCGACCGGCAGGAGAGGACTGAGGGTCCGTCAGGCCTGGTCCAGGGCACCTCCGTTCGACCTGTGAACGCAGCCGTGACGAAATTGGCGTGGACCAATCCAAGCCTTGGACCTTGACGCGTGGACACGACAAGGAGATATTGGGCGGCGCTGCAGCACGCGCAGCGGCCCCACCGCCGCGCTCCCCCACGAACACCCCTGCTCGGACGGGACATTGGCATGATCTCGCGACGCACGCTGCTGACCGCGGCGGGTACCGCCACCGCGGCCCTGCTCGGCGCCCCCTTTCTGGTTCCGGAACTCAGCGCCCGGGCCGGTGCGGCGGTGACCACCCTCCCGCTGACCCTCCGCAACAACTCCGGCAACAACACCGCCTACGCCTACATCACCGGCCAGGACGCCTCGGGCTGGCCCGGCTTCGTCGGCGCCGACGGCGCGTTCCACCGTCTGCCGAACCCCTCGGCCACGCTCACTCCCGCCCCCGACTACGCCATCCCGCTGGGCAGTTCGGGCGGATCCGGGGTCACCCTGACGATGAGCCAGTACGTCATCGGCGGCCGCGTCTGGTTCTCGATCGGCAACAAGATCCAGTTCTTCGTCAACCCCGGCACGGTCCCCGGCCTGGTCGAGCCCGGGTTCAGCACGGCCGACCCCAACTGGCTGACGAACTGGAGTTTCTGCGAGTTCACCTGGAACGCCGCCAACCTCTACGCCAACATCAGCTACGTCGACCTCGTGGCCTCGCCGATCTCCATGCAGTCCACCGGCTCGGCGGGCACCCAGTCGGTCAGCCCGCTGCCCGCCGGGGCCCTGGGCTCGATCGCCTCGGGCCTGGTCGCCCAGCACGCCGCCGACGGCGCGCCCTGGGACCAGCTGGTCGTCCGCGACAGCTCCGGAGCCGTGCTGCGGGTGCTCGCGCCGACCCACTCCCCCACGTCCTTCGGCAGCTACTTCAGCTCCTACGTGGACGCGGTGTGGAGCCACTTCCAGTCCACGCCGCTCACCATCGACACGCAGAACCCGTCCTTCGGCAGCTTCACCGGCACCGTCTCGGGAGACGTGCTCACCTTCGCCGGGCTCAACACCGACGGGGTGCCCTTCACCAAGCCGAGCACCGACGACATCTTCAGCTGCGCCAGCGGCCCGCTCTACAACTCCGGCGGCGACGCCCGCGGCGCGGTCGCGGCCCGGCTCTCGGCCGCGCTCAACCGCAGCACGCTGCTGCTGTCGGGCGGCGGCCAGCAGCCGAGCGGGGTGACGGCCTCGCAGTACTACCAGAACGCGGTGACCAACCACTACGCCCGGCTGGTCCACGCCTACGCGACCATCGGCTACGCCTTCCCCTACGACGACGTGGGCCCGACCGGCGCCCAGCCCGTGGACGGCCACCTGCAGGACGGCGCGCCCACCTCGTGGACGGTCACCCTGGGCGGCGGATCCACCGGGAGCGGCGGTGGTGGAGGCGGCGGCTCCACCGTGAGCGCCTACTCGACCATCCAGGCCGAGTCGTTCAGCTCGCAGAGCGGCACCCAGACCGAGACCTGCTCGGACACCGGCGGCGGCCAGGACGTCGGCTGGATCTCGGCCGGCGACTGGCTCGGCTACAGCCGCGTCGACTTCGGCAGCGCGACGCCGCGCCAGTTCCTGGCCCGGCTCGCGTCCGGTGCCGCCTCCGGCGTCAGCGGCGGCATCGAGGTACGGCTCGACAGCCGGACCGGCACCAAGATCGCCGAGATCGACCTCGCCAGCACCGGCGGATGGCAGTCCTGGCGCACCGTCCCGATCAACATCTCCGGGACGGCGACCGGCGTCCACGACGTCTACCTGACCTTCATCGGCTCGACCTCCGACTTCGTCAACGTCAACTGGTTCACCTTCTCCGCCACCTGAGCCCCCACCCGGGAACGCGGATGCCCGCCGACCCCCTCGGNCGACGGCTGACGGCGCGTCAGGCCTGCTTGCGCGCGGGCAGCTTCCAGCCCGGACGCGGGAAGTGGCAGGTGTAGCCGTTGGGGTAGCGTTGCAGGTAGTCCTGGTGCTCCGGCTCCGCCTCCCAGAAGTCCCCCAGCGGCTCGACCTCGGTGACCACCTTGCCCGGCCACAGCCCGCTGGCCTCGACGTCGGCGATGGTGTCCAGCGCGATCGCCTTCTGCGCCTCGTCGGCGTAGTAGATGGCGGAGCGGTAGCTCAGGCCGATGTCGTTGCCCTGGCGGTTGAGCGTGGTCGGGTCGTGGATCTGGAAGAAGAACTCCAGCAGGTCCCGGTAGCTGGTGGCGTCCGGGTCGTAGACGATCTCGATGGCCTCGGCGTGGGTCCCGTGGTTGCGGTAGGTCGCGTTCGGGACGTCCCCGCCCGAGTAGCCGACGCGGGTCGAGACCACGCCGGGCTGCTTGCGGATCAGCTCCTGCATTCCCCAGAAGCACCCACCGGCGAGTACGGCCTTCTCAGTGGCCACGGCCCTCTCCTCTCGTTCGGCCCGGGCCTGTCGGGCGCCCGGGTCTGTACACCTCCAGCAACGCCGAGGGGCTCCGAAATGTTTCTCGTCCCCTCGACGAGAACGCCGCCCGCACCCTCCGCCGGCACGCCGCCGGAAAGTCCGTCAGAACTGGACCACGGAACGGAGCACCTCCCCGCGCTGCATGCGGGCGAATGCCTCCTCCACCGCGTCCAGGGGGACGGTCTCGCTGACGAACGCGCCCAGGTCCAGCCGGCCCTGCAGATGGAGGTCGACCAGCATCGGGAAGTCCCGCGACGGCAGGCAGTCCCCGTACCACGAGGACTTCAGCGCCCCGCCCCGGCCGAAGACGTCCAGCAGCGGCAGCTCGAGGCGCATCTCCGGGGTGGGGACGCCGACCAGGACCACGGTCCCGGCCAGGTCGCGCGCGTAGAAGGCCTGTTCGTAGGTCTCGGGCCGGCCGACCGCCTCGATCACCACGTCCGCCCCGAACCCTCCGGTGAGCTCGCGGACGGCCTCCACCGCGTCCTGCTGCCGGGAGTTGACGGTGTGGGTGGCCCCCAGCCGCCGCGCGGACTCCAGCTTCCGGTCGTCCACGTCCACCGCGATGACGCGGGCCGCCCCGGCCAGCCGGGAACCCATGACCGCGGCCCCGCCGACCCCGCCGCAGCCGATGACGGCGACGCTGTCGCCGCGTCCGACCGCGCCGGTGTTGAGCGCCGCGCCGAGTCCGGCCATGACCCCGCAGCCGAGCAGGCCCGCCACGGCCGGGGAGACCGTCGGGTCGACCTTGGTGCACTGCCCCGCCGCGACCAGCGTCTTGTCCGCGAACGCCCCGATGCCCAGCGCGGGGGCCAGCTCCGTTCCGTCCAGCAAGGTCATCCGCTGCCGGGCGTTGGCGGTGTCGAAGCAGTACCAGGGCCGGCCTCGCCGACATGCCCGGCAACGCCCGCACACCGCACGCCAGTTGAGGATGACGAAGTCTCCCGGCGCCACCTCGGTGACGCCCTCGCCCACCTCCTCCACCACACCCGCGGCCTCGTGGCCGAGCAGGAACGGGAAATCGTCGTTGATCCCGCCCTCCCGGTAGTGCAGGTCGGTGTGGCAGACCCCGCAGGCCTGGACCCGCACCACCGCCTCCCCCGGCCCGGGGTCGGGGACGACGACGGTCTCCAGCGACACGGGCTCGCCCTTGGCCCGCGCGACCACTCCGCGCACCTGCTGGGGCATGGTTCGACCTCCTCGACTGCGGCTCCGGACAGCCGATCCATACCCGCTGCCGCCCCGCCGAGACAGCTGCGCCACGCGGGTGAATCCCGCGGTGGCACTGTCCGGGCGGCGTGGCGCACCCGCACGCCGTCGCGGTCGCGCCGGACAGTGGGCCGTGGGGCGGCCCCGGCCGGGGCCGCCCCGGGATCCGAGGAAAGGACGCAGCGATGCCCGTCTCCGTCAACCTGGACAAGGTGCTCGACAAGGCCTACGAGAACCTGACGCTCAGTGAGGTCCTCGACGCCCCGGTGGCCGGACTCGCCGGGCTCACCGACGCGCACGGCGAGGCGCTCGCCGCGCTGCGCATCACCACCATCGGCGATCTCGGCCGCAACAAGTACATCCGCGCCGCCGTGGCCCTGGCGGATCTGCAGGATCGTTCCTCCTGAGACCCGGCGGGGGCCCGTCGCCAGCGCGGCGACCAGCGCCGGTGCGTGCACTTCCCATTTTCCCGTGCTCATGCCAAAATGATCGGCGAGCGGTCCCGTTCCCCCCGGACGAGGGGCCGCCCCCGGGCCCTCCGCCCCCCGTGCGTGGAGGGCCCGCTTTCGTGCGCCCGCGCGACCGCGGCTTTCGTGCGGCGGGGTCAGACCAGACCGGCCAGCCGGTCCACCACGGCCGCCGCGGGGCCGGTGCGGGCCTCCCGGTAACCGGTGCCCGCCCACAGATGCAGCCGATCCGCGTCCCCGGCGGCGGGCGCCGCTGTGCGCAGCCCCCGGGTCAGGTGGTGCACGGCCGGGTAGCCGAGCGGCGCGGAGTCCTGGTGGCGCTCGATGAAGCCGTTGCGCAGCCCGCGCGCCGGTCGCCCGGTGAAGGCGCGGGTCACCACCGTCCCGGTGTACCGCGGGTCGGCCAGCGCGTCCTGGTGCACCCGGCTCGCGCCGCTCTCGTCCGTGCGCAGCAGCGCGGTCCCCACCATCACCGCGGCCGCCCCCGCCGCCACCAGGTCGCGCACCTGCTCGGGCCGGCCGATCCCGCCCGCGGCGAGCACCGGCAGTCCGCTGACCGCCACCACCCGGGGCAGCAACTCGGCCGTGCCCAGAGGCGGGTGGCCCGAGGCCGGATCGTGCACGCCGCTGTGGGCGCCCGCCTCCGTTCCCTGGGCGACCAGCGCGTCCACCCCGAGGGCGACCGCCGCCTCGGCCTCGGCCACGCTGGTGACCGTGGCCAGCACCCGCGACCCCGCCCGCTGCAGCGCGCGCACCACCGGCTCGGGCGGCAGTCCGAAGGTCACCCCGACCACGGGCACCGGATGCTCCAGCAGCAGCTCGACCTTCTCCGCCCAGTGGTCGTCGTCCTGACGCAGCGGCGTGTCGAGGGCGACGCCCAGCGCGGCGGCCTCAGGGGCCAGCTCCTCGGCGTAGCGCAGGTACTCGGCCTCGTCGATCGGCACCGGGTGCGGGGCGAACAGGTTCACCCCGAACTCCACGCCGGCCTCCCGCAGTTGCGTCATCTCGGCGGCCACCGCCTCGGGGGCCTTGTAGCCCGCGGCCAGGAAGCCGAAGCCCCCCGCCGAGCGGACCGCCGCGACGAGCGCGGGGACCGTCGCCCCGCCCGCCATCGGCGCCGCCACCACCGGCAGCTGAGTCCCCGTCAGTTCCGACCAGCTCGCACCCATGCGTTCCTCCTGTCCCGCCTCGGCCACCAGCATCCCAGCCGCCCGGCGGACGCGGCACGCGGGAGGGGAGGCGCCCCGGCGGGAGTGAACTCCCGGGCACGTGGCAGACGCAGACCAGGGACGCGGTCCCGCGTTCCCGCACGTTCCCGACGAGAGGATGCAGCCGTGGCCGACCGAACCGTCGTGATCACCGGTGCCAGTGCGGGCATCGGCCGGGCCGCCGCGGTCGCCTTCGCGCGCGGCGGCGCGAAGGTGGCCCTGCTGGCGCGGGGCGAGGAGGGCCTCGACGGCGCCAGCCGCGAGGTGGCGCAGGCCGGCGGAACACCCCTGGCCATCCCGGTGGACGTCGCGGACGCCGACGCCGTCGAGGCCGCCGCGACCCGCGTCGAACGGGACCTCGGCCTGATCGACGTCTGGGTCAACAACGCCTTCGCCTCGGTCTTCGCCCCCTTCGACGAGATCTCCGCCGACGAGTTCCGCCGGGTCACCGAGGTCTGCTACCTCGGCTTCGTCCACGGCACGCACGCGGCCCTCGCCCGGATGAAGCCCCGCGACCGCGGCGTCGTGGTCCAGGTCGGCTCCGCCCTGGGGGAGCGCTCGATCCCGCTGCAGTCCGCCTACTGCGGGGCCAAGCACGCGGTCAACGGCTTCACCTCCTCGGTCCGCACCGAACTGATGCACGAGGGCAGCCAGGTCCGGATCACGGTGGTGCAGATGCCCGCCGTGAACACCCCGCAGTTCTCCTGGGTCCGCTCGCGGCTCCCCCGCCATCCGCAGCCCGTCCCGCCCATCTACCAGCCGGAGGTGGCGGCCCGGGCCGTCGTCCACGCCGCGGACCACCCCCGGCGCAAGCAGTACTACGTCGGCGCGTCCACGGTCGCCACCATCTGGGCCAACCGCTTCGCGGGCCCGCTGCTCGACCGCTACCTGGCCCGCACCGGCTACGACTCCCAGCAGACCGAGCAGCCCGCCCGCCCCGACCGCGAGGGCAATCTCTGGCATCCCTCGGACGGCGCGCAGGGCCACGACTTCGGCGCGCACGGCGAGTTCGACGAGCAGGCGCACGGCGCGTCCTGGGAGGCCGCGCTCGCCCGGCACCCCGCCGTCGGCGCGGGCGCGCTGACCCTCGCCGGCGCGGCCGGCATCGTCGCGCTCCGCCGCGCGGTCGGCGGCCGCTGAGGGCCTGTGCCAGGCCGGCCCGGCGGGCGCAACCGCCCGCGCGGCCTACCGGCTGGTGCCGCGTCAGGGAGCCCCATGAGCCGCGTCGTCAGGCACGGTCAGCCCCAAGGCGGCGGAGCGTCCTCGTACCGGATGTGCGTGGACGTTTACCGGATGTGCTTGGACGTTTCGCCAACGCAGGGGGGCACCTCCCGGCCGGAGGCTGGGGAGACCTGCATGGCGGCGCGGCGCGGCGAAGGTTCCCTGACGCGGCACTGACGCGCCCTGGCCCGGCGGCCCGCCCGGGAACTGTCGCCGACGCGCGGGGAGTCCCCGGCTGACGGGGCATCAGATGGCGCAGAATCGACCCGCATACCTCGCGGGATCCGGGGCAGGCGAGAGCCAGGCCGCCCCGCGCTGACCCCCCGGACGCGGGGGCGCGGCCACCGGAAGCCCCCGGCCTCCCCCCGCCGGGGGCTTCCTCATGCGCGCCCGAGGATCCGAACCCCGGCCGCGCGCAAGGCGGTTTGCCGTCGCCACCCGTGGCGACACGCCTGACATGGAGACCTTTCTCGCCCCCGGAAAGCCGCCCGCCGCCGCGGAGACCGCGTTCGACCGCCTCGAACACCTGGAAGCGCTCGACGGACCGGCCGAGCGGCTCGCCGGTCTGATCAAGCGGCTGCCGCTCGGCGCCCGCGACCAGCTCCACGGACGCGCTCTCGGCCACCCGCTGCATCCCGTCCTGGTCCAGGTCAGCCTCGGCTGCTGGGTCGCGGCCGGCGTGCTGGACATGATCCCCGGCCAGCGCCGGGCCGCCGGCCTGCTGCTCGCGACCGGCACCGCCGCCGCCCTGCCGACCGCGTTCAGCGGCTGGGTCGACTGGTCCGACCTGCGGCCGGAGCAGCAGCGCGTCGGGCTCGTCCACGCCGTGGGCAACAGCGTGGCCCTGCTGCTGTTCGGCGCCTCACTCCGGGCTCGGCTGCGCGGTCACGCGTACCGCGGCCGCGGCCTGAGCCTGGCCGGACTGTCCGTCGCCGGCCTGGCCGGCTGGCTCGGCGGCCACCTCGCCTACCGCCAGGCCGCGGGCGTCAACCACGTGGAGCAGCTGCCGTACCTGTTGCCCGAGGACTGGACGGAGCTGGGCCGACTGGACGACTTCGAGCCCGAGCTGCCCACCCGCCGGGACATCGGCACGGTGCCCGTGGTCGTCGTCCGCCGACGGGACGGCCGGGTCCGCGTCCTGGCCGGCTGGTGCAGCCACCTGGCGGGCCCGCTCGACCAGGGCACGCTCGTCAACGACTGCCTCGTCTGCCCCTGGCACGGCAGCACGTTCCGCCTCGACGACGGCAGCGTGGCCGCCGGCCCGGCGACCTCGCCCCAACCGGCCTTCGAGGTGAGGGTCCGTCAGGACGGCGTCCTGGAGGCCCGCTTGGACCGCGGCTGACATGCCGAACCGCCCCGGCCGTCCGGTGAGGGACGGCCGGGGCGGTTCGACGTGCTAGGACGCGGTGCAGGTGAGGGTGGGGGTGGTGCTGGTGCCGTTGGCCTGGAGGCCGAAGGTGGTGGAGCCGCCCGCGGTGAGGGCGCCGTTGTAGGACAGGCTGGTGGCGGTGACGTTGGCGCCGGTCTGCTGGAGGGTGGTGTTCCAGGAGTTGGCGACCG
>NZ_JBHSQJ010000167.1:0-23678 GCF_042658505.1 Streptacidiphilus monticola
CGCCGGCGAGGCCGCCGACGCGCTCGCGGCGCGGCTCCGCGCCTGGCTGCGTGGTGGCGGCGGGGACGCCGACGGCCCGTTGCGCGTCGGGTTCCGCATGGTCGAGCCGCCGATCCGCGGCGACGACGCGGAGGACGACGACTGGTGGCTGGAGCTGGTGCTGCATCCCGTCGGCGAACCCTCGTTGCTGCTCACCGCAGGCGAGTTGTGGGCCGAGGGCCCGGCCGCCCAGGCGCTGCGGGCGCAGGTGCCCGATCCCGAGGGCGAGTTGGGCCGGGAGCTGGAACGCGCCGCGCGGCTCCGTCCCGAGCTGGCCCCTGCGCTGCTCAGCCGCCACCCCGAGGGCGTCGTCCTGGACCGCGGTGCCGCGCTGGAGTTCCTGCGCGGGGCCGCGCCCGAGCTGGACGCCGCAGGGTTCTTCACGCTGCTCCCGGCCTGGTGGCGCGAACCACCCTCACTGGGGCTGCTGCTGACGGCCCGTCCGGTCCAGGCCGGGGTGGTGGAGCGGCCCAGCCCGCTGGGGCGGGACGAGTTGCTGGAGTTCCGCTGGCAGCTGGCGCTCGGCGGGGCGGAGCTCACGCCGGAGGAGCTGGCCGGGCTGGCCGCGGCGCGGGGCACCCTGGTCCGCGTGCGCGGGGGCTGGGTGGCCGCCGATCCGGCCCGCCTCGCTGCCGCAGCTGCCTTCCTCGCCGGTCCGGACGCCGAGGGCGAGGCCACCGCCGCCGAGATCCTGCGCATGGTGATGGACGGTCAGGAGCCCGCCGGGCTGCCGGTCTCGGTCCGCGACGTCACCGGCCCGCTCCGTGCCCTCGTCGAGGAGCTGCAGGGCCACGCCCAGGACGTTGCGACGGACGAACCGCTGGACCCACCGCCCGGTTTCGGCGGACGGCTGCGCCCCTACCAGCGCGCGGGCCTGGCCTGGCTGGCCCGGCTCACCCGGCTCGGCCTCGGCGGCGTGCTGGCGGACGACATGGGCCTGGGCAAGACCGTGCAGACGCTGGCGCTGCTCGCGCTGGAACAGTCCGCGCCCGAGCCGCCTGCCGCGCCGACGCTGCTCGTCTGCCCGATGTCCCTGGTCGGCAACTGGGAGCGGGAGGCGGCGCGCTTCGCGCCCAAGCTGCGGGTCCACGTCCACCACGGGGCCGGCCGCGCCTCCGGCCGTGCCCTGCGCGGCGCCGCCGCCGAGGCGGATCTGGTGATCACCACCTACGGCCTGGCCCAGCGCGACTTCTCGACGCTGCGTCAGATCGCCTGGCACCGGGTCGTCGCCGACGAGGCGCACCACATCAAGAACACCGCGACGCTGCAGTCCCGCGCGGTGCGCTCGCTGCCCGCCCGCCACCGCCTGGCACTGACCGGCACGCCGGTGGAGAACCGCCTTGCCGAGCTGCACGCCGTGCTGGACTTCGCCAATCCGGGTCTGTTCGGGGACGCGGAGCGGTTCAAGGAGCGCTGGTCGGTGCCGATCGAACGGAACGCGAGCGTCCGCGCCACGGCCGAACTGCGGGCGCGCACCCGTCCGTTCCTGCTGCGCAGACTCAAGAGCGATCCGGCCGTGGCCGCCGAGCTGCCCGGCAAGCAGGAGATGACCCTGCTCTGCAACCTCACCCCGGAACAGGCCGGCCTCTACCGCGCGGTCGTGAACGACCTGATGCGGCGCGTGGAGCAGACGACGGGCCGTCAGCGCCACGGCCTGGTCCTGGCGGCACTGACCCGGCTCAAGCAGATCTGCGACCACCCGGCCCTGTACGCGGGCGAGTCGGGGCCCGGCGTCCGGCTGGAGGGCCGCTCGGGCAAGCTGGCCGCCCTGGAGGACGTGCTGGAGCAGGCGCTCGCCGAGGGCGACAGCGCGCTGTGCTTCACCCAGTACGCCTCCTTCGGGTCGCTGCTGCAGCCCTACCTGGAGCGGCGGTTGGGGGCACCGGTGCTGTTCCTGCACGGCGGGGTGCCGGAGCGCGGCCGCCGCGATCTGGTGGACCGCTTCCAGCGGTCCGGGAGTCCTTCGGTCTTCCTGCTGTCGCTCAAGGCGGGCGGTGCCGGGCTGAACCTGACGGCCGCCTCCCAGGTGGTGCATCTCGACCGCTGGTGGAATCCGGCGGTCGAGGAGCAGGCCACCGACCGGGCGCACCGGCTGGGTCAGCGCCGCGAGGTGCAGGTGCGGCGGCTGGTGTGCGTGGGCACGGTCGAGGAGCGGGTGGCCGACATGCTGGAGGCCAAGCGGGCGCTGGCGGACGCCGTGATCGGCTCGGTCGGTGCGGGCGGCGATGAGTGGCTGGCGGAGCTGTCGGAGGAGGCGCTGCGCGAGGCGCTGTCCCTGGCCGAGGAGGCGGTGAGCGAGGCATGAGGGCCTGGTCGGAGCGGCTGCTGACGCGGATCGAGGTACTGGGGATCGGCTCCGGTCTGTCCGCGGACGCCATGCGCGGCGCGGGCAGCGGTGTCCGCCGGGTGGCGGAGCTGACGGTGGGGCCGGGCTCGGTGCACGCCGTCGTGGAGGAGCAGCAGGACCGCTTCGAGACGTGGGCGGATCTCGCCGTGTGGGATGCCGAGCAGTGGCAGCGCGCGGAGCAGGCGGTCGCCCGGCCGCCGTCGGAGGCGCTGCGGCTGCTGACCCAGGGTCAGTTCCCTCCCGACCTCGACGCGTCGCTGGCCCGGGCGGGCCTGTCGCTGCTGCCGGGGCAGGCGGCGGAGCTGTCCCTGGAGTGCACCTGCCCGGCCCGGGACCCGGACTGCCGCCATCTCGCGGCGGTGCTGGGCGCGTTCGCCGACCGGGTGGACGCGGACCCATTCCTGCTCACCACCTGGCGGGGCCGGGAGAAGAACCGGTTGCTGCACCGGCTGCGCCGGCTTCCGGCCCGGCCCCCGCTCGCGGGCTTCTGGGTGGAGTCCGCCCCCTACCCGGAGCCGGAGCCGCAGGCGCCGGGCCGCCGCTCGGCGCTGGAGGAGCTGGGGCCGTCCGGCATCTCGATACGCGGCCGGGCGCTGGAGCACTGGCTGGCCCCCGCGTACGCCGCCATGCGCGACGAGGACGAGGGACAGCTCTGATCCCCGCCGGACCGACGCCGCCGCTACACAGCTGAATCTCATGAGACATAGCTGTCTCAGTTGAGATATCCTCGTTCCATGGCCATGGAACGCGAACAGGTGCTCACTGCCGCCGTCGGGCTGCTCACCAGGCAGCCCAGCGCGGCGATGGACGAGATCGCCCGCGCGGCGGGGATCAGCCGGGCGACGCTGCACCGCATGTTCCCCGGCCGCGAGGCGCTGATCGGCGAGATCGCCGCCTTCGCCCTGCGCCGGATGGACGCGGCGGTGGACGCCGCCCGGATCGAGAGCGGCGACCCGGTCGCCGCCGTGCGCCGCCTGGCGGAGCGGATGATCCCCGAGGCGCAGCTGGTGGCCTTCCTGTCCGGCGAGAGCCGCCTGTTCGACGACGACGAGATCACCCGCGCCTGGGACGAGATCGACGCCCGGGTCGGGGCGCTGTTCCTGCGCGGGCAGCAGCAGGGCCTGCTGCGCGTCGAGCTGCCCGCGGGCTGGCTCTCCGAGGCCTTCTTCTCCCTCCTCGCAGGCGTCGGCTGGGCCGTCCAGGACGGCCGCCTGGCCGCCCGCGACAGCACCCGCGCCCTCACCGAACTCTTCCTCGGCGGCGTCGTCCGCAGCGACGTCACCGCCGCCCACACCCCCGGGCCCGCCGCCCCCGACTCGGCCGCGACCCCCACGACCCACAGGAACGACCTGCCATGACGCACTCCCTGACGGTCTCCCAGACCACCTCCGCCTACCGACATAACAGCTCCGCCGGACGCCGCGAGTGGACGGCGCTCGGCGTACTGGTCGTGGCCGTGCTGCTGGTCGCCCTGGACGCCACCGTGCTCTTCCTGGCCCTTCCCGTGATCAGCGAGAGCCTGCACCCCAGCGCCACCCAGCTGCTCTGGATCGGCGACGCCTACTCCTTCGTCCTGGCCGGACTCCTGGTCTCCATGGGCTCGTTGAGCGACCGGATCGGCCGCAAGCGGGTCCTGCTCACCGGCTCCGCCGCCTTCGCGGCCGCCTCCGTGCTCGCCGCCTACGCCCCAGGCCCGGGCTGGCTGATCGCCGCCCGCGCGCTGCTCGGCGTCGCGGGAGCCACCATCATGCCCGCCACCCTCTCCCTGATCCGCTCCCTCTTCCCCGACGAGCGCGAACGCGCCCGCGCCATCGGCATCTGGGGCGCGGCGGCCACCGCCGGCGCCGCGGCGGGCCCGCTGCTCGGCGGGCTGCTGCTGGAGCACTTCTGGTGGGGCTCCGTCTTCCTGATGAACGTGCCGCTGGTGGCGGTGCTCCTGCTGCTCGGCGCCCGGCTGCTGCCGGAGTCCCGCGACCCGGAGCCCGGCGCCTGGGACCTGCCCAGCGTGGGCCTGTCGCTGACCGGCGTCGTCGCCACCGTCTACGCCGTGAAGGTGGCGGCGGTGGACGGCCCCTGGCGCGCGGACGTCGCCCTCACCCTCGTCCTCGGCGCCGCCGGCCTCTGGCTCTTCGTCCGCCGCCAACTGCGGCTGCGGGTCCCGCTGCTGGACGTCCGGCTGTTCCGCGAGCCCCGGTTCACGGCGGCGGTCGCGGGAGCGCTGATGGCCCTGATCGGGCTGGCCGGCGTGCTGTTCTTCCTCTCGCAGTACTTCCAGCTGGTCCGCGGCTGGTCCCCGCTGCGGGCCGGGCTCGCCGACATGCCGGCCTTCCTCGGCTCCACCGTGGGCGGCCTGGTCGCCGCCGGACTGGCCCGGCGGCTGGGCGCCCGGCGCGCCCTCGTCGGCGGCCTGCTCGCGATGGGCCTCGGCGCCGGACTGCTCGGCCTGCTCCGGGGCGACACGCCCTACCTCGCCATCGCGGCCGTCTTCCTGGCCATCGGCGCGGTCGAGGGCGTCGTCTACGCCCTCAGCACGACGATGGTCCTGGACGCCGCCCCGGCCGAGAAGGCCGGCGCCGCGGGCGCCGTCTCCGAGACCGCCTACGAGCTCGGCACCGCCCTGTGCTTCGACCTGGTCGCCGCGGCGCTGACCGAGGACTACCGCGCCGGGCTGCCGTTCGGCGGACGCGCCGCCGACTCCCTCGGCGACGCCCTCGCCGTGGCGGAGCGTCAGGGCGGCCCGCAGGGCGCCGAGTTGGCCCGTGCCGCCAAGGACTCCTTCGTCCACGCCATGCACGCCGCCTCCCTGCTCAGCGCCGGTCTGCTGGTGGCGGCCGCCGTCATCGTGCACCTGCTGCTGCGAACGCGGCGACGCGCTGCCTGACCGAGGCCGCGTCCAGCCCGTGGGCACGGATGTGGTCGGCCATGGTGCCGTAGCGCCGCAGTTCCTCGCGCCGCACGCCCAGCGACAGCAGCCGGTGCGGCCGGTCCGCGAGGGCCTCGGCGGCGAACCCGGCGGAGGTCCCGGCCAGGTAGGGCTCGACGAGCACCACCTCGGGCGCCGGCCGGTCCGCCGTGGCGGCACGCAGCCCGGCGGCGTCGAAGGGCCGGATCGTCGCGGCGTAGAGCACGGTCGCGTCCAGGCCCTCGGTGGCCTCCAGCACCGTGTCGAGCAGCGGCCCCACGGCGAGCAGGACCGGCCCGGTGCGCCCCTCACGCACCGTCAGGAAGCCGCCGGGGCGCACCGGTTGCGCACGGGCGTTGGTCTGCTCGCTCAGCCGCAGGTAGACCAGGCCGTCCTCGGCCACGCCGGAGCGCAGCAGCAGCTCGGCCTCGTCCGGGTGGCCCGGCACGTGCACGGTCCAGCCGGGCAGCGTGTCCAGCAGCGCCACGTCGCCCGGCGCCTGGTGGGTGCGTCCCGCCCCGGCCCGGTCGTAGGAGGCGCCGATCGACACCAGCACCGCGCCGACGCCCTGGTGGTTCAGGTCGAGCTTGATCTGCTCGAAGCCGCGCTCGACCAGGAAGCTGGCGAAGGTGTGCGCGATCGGGCGCAGCCCGGCCAGCGCCAGCCCGCCGGTCACGCCGACGAGCAACTGCTCCCTGATGCCCACGTTGACCACCCGGTCCGGGTGCGCCAGGGCGGCGTCCTTGAAGGCGTCGGTGCTGATGTCGGCGAGGACGACCGCGGTGCGCGGGTCCTCGTCGAGCAGGCGGCTCGCGATGGTGGTGAAGCGTTCACGCATCATGGTGGTCCGTTCCCCTCGGAGTTCGGGCGAGTGCTCGGGTCAGTGCTTGGGCTCGGTGACGGCGACGACCGCGTGCGGCCGCCCCGGATGCGGCTGGGTGAAGGCGGCGTACAGGGCGTCGTGATCGCGCCCGTCGACGGTCGCGGTGGACCAGCCGGCGACGTCGAAGTGCGCCGCGATGCCCCCGTGCCAGCCGTGCGTGGCGGACTGGTTGTCGACGACGAGCACGTGCAGCCGGTCGAGTCCGACGGCCCCGGCGTAGGCGACGGCCTCGTGGTTGCTGCCCTCGTCCAGCTCCGCGTCGCCGACCAGCACCCACACCGCCGGGTCGTCCAGCCCCTGCGCGCGCAGCCCGAGCGCGGTGCCGACCGCGAGTCCCAGACCGTGGCCCAGCGAGCCGCTGCCGATCTCGGCGCCCGGCACCAGCGTGCGGTCGGGGTGGTGGCCCAACGGCGAGTCCCAGCCGCCGAAGCCGTCGAGCTGCTCGGGGGTGAGGAAGCCCTTGGCGGCGAGGACCGCGTAGTAGGCCATCGGGCCGTGGCCCTTGGACAGCAGGAAGCGGTCGCGGTCCTGGGCCGTGGCGGTCTCCGGGGAGACCCGCAGCACCCGGTCGTAGAGGACCCAGAGCGCGTCGAGGGTGGAGAGGGCGGCAGGGCTGTGCTTCTCGTCCCCGGTCATCCGGGCGACGAGGTCCAGCGGAAGTCGGGAGTCCCAGGTCGTGGTCATGCGGATAGGCTGCAACTTCAAGCGCACTTGAAGTCAAGCGCCTCCACGCGGCGGAAAGGCGAACGGAAATGAGCACCCTGGCGGACCAGTTGACGATCGGTGAACTCGCCGCCCGCAGCGGCCTGGCCACCTCGGCACTGCGCTACTACGAACAGCTCGGCCTGATCTCCGCGAATCGCACGACCGGCGGCCAGCGCCGCTACCAGCGCTCCATGCTGCGCCGCGTCGCCTTCGTCCGGGCCGCGCAGCGGGTCGGCCTCTCCCTGGAGGAGGCGGGCGCGGCCCTGTCCCGGCTGCCCGCCGACCACGCCCCGACAGCGGCCGAGTGGGCCCCCGTCGCCCGCGCCTGGCAACGCCGCATCGACCAGCAGATCGCCGAACTCCAGCTGCTACGACGCAAGTTGGGCGGCTGCATCGGCTGCGGCTGCCTGTCGCTGCGCACCTGCTCGCTCTACAACCCCGAGGACACCGCCGCCGAGCGCGGCGCCGGCGCGCGCTACCTGCTCGGCGACGAACCGCCCGAGCCGCGGCGCCCGGTCAGGCCAGGTCGCTGAGCAGTGGCGGCCGCCCGGCCGCGGGGAAGCGGCGGACGCTGCCCGGACCGGGCCGGTGCAGGTACCACTCGGTGCCCAGGCACAGCCGCCGCAGCTGCGGCTCCTCGAACGCCGCCACCCGGGCGCCCCGCGCGAACTCCGACGCGTGCGCGCGCAGGGCCTGCCACTTGACCTCCAGCCAGGGGCGGACGTCCACGGCCAGGGAGATCTCGGCGTCCGGCGTGGACGGCAGCGGCTCGTCCAGCCCCAGCGCGGTCAGCCGGCGGACCAGCGACTCGGGCACCGTCGCCAGCCACAGTGACCGCACCGCCCACGGCTCCCCCGCCCCGGGATGCCGGTAGGGGTTGGCGGCGGCCTCGACTGCGGCCAACACGGCCTGGTGGACCCGCACATGATCGGGGTGACCGTAGCCCCCGTGCGCGTCGTAGGTCAGCACGGCGGCGGGCCGGACGGCGCGGATGTACGCGACGATCCCCTCCACGACCTCCTCGAACGGCGCCGCGCGCAGCGAGCCCGGCCCGGCCTCACCGGCGCCGGAGTCGCGGTAGGGCAGCAGCGCCGACTCCCGCACCCCGAGCACGGACAGCGCCTGCGCCAACTCCTTGGCCCGGGTCCCCGGCGCGGCCAAGGAACTGCCGTCCCACAACTCCCCGTCCGTGCACGTCAATACGGCGGTGGCGCGCCTTTCCGCGGCATGCTGGGCGAGCACCCCGCCGCTCCACAGCGACTCGTCGTCCGGATGCGCATGCACCGCGAGCAGCCCACCGCGCCCCTTCTCCACCGCCCACCTCCCTGCACGTGTGCGCCCGAGCGTACCCCCGCGCCCGGCCTCCCCTGCCTGCGGACACGTCCACCGGTCCCGGCCCAACGGGGCCGCACAACGGGGCCTACGTGGGCCAAGGTGAACGCATGGGCCGCGGCTCACTCGGGCCCGGACCCGGCGACAGGCCGGCGCGCGGGGCGCTCCGGGGACACCGCGTCGAGCGCCCCGCCACGTTCCGGGCGGCCCGGACAGCCCTGGCTCAGCGCCGGCGAGACCTCTGTACGGATCCCCGGATCCCGGCCCCGCGGCGGCCGCTGTGCGGCACGCGCCCAGCGCGTCCGGCGTCACTGCCGCGCGGGGCAAGGCGGACTCCCCCACAGCCGTTGGGCCGACGCAGTCATGGCCGCCGGCCCACTCGCCAGGCCCCGGCGGCGGGCGGGCTGCTGTGCGACGGCGCTTCGCGGCACTCCGTGTAGCGCCCCGCCGCGCCGGGCGGGCTTCCTGTCCGTAGGGGGCGCCCCAGGCGAGGCTTCTGCCTCGCTCGGCCGGGCCAAGGCCGGCGGGGAGTCGCTTGGCCGGGGGACGCCGGAAGCGGGACCCGGGGAGCGGGCATGGAGCAGCAGGCGCCGACCGCGCTCGGGCGGCGTCCCGGCGAAGGTCCGACGCCGGAGGGCAGGTGAGGGACCGGGGACGGCTCCCGCCCGCGGGGTCACGCCGCGCAGAACTCGTTGCCTTCCGGGTCCGTGAGGACCCACCAGTGGCCGACCGGGCCCTCGTCGTGTTCGCGGACGCGTTCCGCGCCCAGCTTCACCAGTCGCTCGACCAGCGCGTCGAGGCCGTCCGGGCCTGAGTGGACGTCAATGTGCAGGCGGTTCTTGACCGTCTTGCCCTCGGGCACGTCCTGGAACAGCAGCCGCCGCCCCTTGCCGATGCCGCTCACCTCGTCGTAGGGGTCCTCGGGGTGGCGGATCGCCGCGTACCCGCGGAACGTGCGCCGACCGCCGTGCTCGCGCACGGCCGACTCGGGCAACTGCCCTGCCGCGACCAGGCGGTCCACCAGCTCGCTGGGGTCCTCCACCTCGTACTCCAGGGCAGCCGCCCAGAAATCGGCGAGCGTCGTCGCGTCGCGGCTGTCGATGACCAGCTTCCAGTGCAGCGCCATGCACCCGGTTCTAGCCCCGAGCCGGCACCCGGGGCAACCGGATCAGGTGATCCGCCGCCCCGTGGACCGTGGTCCGCCGCCCGCGCCTCACATCCCGCTGTCGGCACCCGTCCCTACGTGGCGGATGTGGGCGTCGGGGCCGGGGAACACGACGGAGACATGCCCGTCGTCGTCCCAGCGGACGTCGTAGGGCGGGGTTCCGTCCGGGTGGTGCAGCGCGACGATCTTGCCGGAGCGGCGGTGCCGGTCCGCCCGCTCGCTCTCGACCAGGACCTGGTCACCGATCTGGGCCTGCATGGCGGTCCTCCCTCCCGAGGGGAGCGTGCTCTCTCGGGAACCATCATCCGCCCGTCCCGCCTGCCCGTCGACCCGCTACCAGCAGCCGACCACCGTCGCGGCCAGCCCGTCCAGCGCCCGGCGGGCGGTCGCGGTCGCCAGGCTGCCGTTCTCCACGAAGGCGAAGGACTTCCACCGGCCGTCCTTGGCCCTGGTGACCCCGGCCAGGGCCACCGCACCGGTCAGCGTGCCGGTCTTGGCCTCCAGCTTGCCCACGGCGCAGTTGCTGGGCTTGGTGGTGAACCGGCCCTCCGCCTTCGACAGCGTCCCGTCCTTGCCCGCGATCGGCAGGCCGGCGTAGACCGGCCACAGCGTCGCGTGGTAGCGGGGGTCGACGCTGAGCGCGGCCAGGTAGGCCAGCGTCCCGGCGGTCATCCGGTCGCTGCGGGACAGTCCGCTCGCGTCGTAGGCCACCGTGCCGGCCGTGGGCACGTGGTAACCGGCCAGCGCCGCACGGACGGTGGCGGTGACGCCCTGCCAGTTCGCGGCGCGGTGCGTGGCGAGCGCCGCCAGCCGGGCCACGCCCTCGGCGACGTTGTTGTCGCTGTTCTTGAGCATGTACTCGACCGCCGCAGCCAGCGGCGCCGAGGTCCGGGAGGCGAGCTGGACCGCGCCCGCGGGAGCCTTCGCCCGCGTCGGGGCCGAGGCATGCACGCCCGCCGAGGACAGCCGGCGGGCGAAGACCTGGCCGGCGTGCAGGGAGGTGTCGTTGACCCGGTCCCCCAGCAGCGCGAGCGCCCGGACCGGGGCCAGGGTGCTGGGGTAGTAGCCGGAACTCCAGCCCGGCGACAGCGCGGGCGCGGGGAAGAGCGAGTCGTCGACACGCAGGCCGACGGAGGTGAGCCCGCGCGCCTTGAGGGCCGTCGCGGCGGCCTTGGCCAGCGCGTCGAGGTCGGTGCTGGTGAGGTGCATGTCACCGCCGCCGACCAGGTAGAGCGTGTGTCCGGAGAGCAGCGCGCGGGTGCGGACGGTCCGGTTCGGCCCAAGGATCTTCAGCACGGCCGCCGCCGTGGCCAGTTTCTCGGTGGACGCGGGCATCAGCGCCTTGGCGGAGCCCTGGGCCCACACGGTGCGGCCTGACGCGACGTCACGGACCAGCCCGCCCGCGTTGGTTCCCAGGTGGGCAGCCGGGAAGCGGCTGCTCAACTTGGCGGCGATCGACTTGTCCGCCGCCGTCGGCCCGCTCGCGGCTGCCGCGCTCCCACTGCCCGCCGCCAGCACGGCGGCCGCCGTCGCGACCGTCACCGCCGGTACCGCCACCCCTGTCAGCGTCCTGCGCACGCCTGCCCCTCCCCGAGCCGATGATCAGCTGATCTGCCGACCCCAGAGCATGACAGGTCAGCCGATCTCACGCACGATCAGTTCGCAGATCTCGTGCGTCCGCAGGGCGTCCCGGGCGTCCAGCCGCTCGTCCGCGCGCAGGGCGTCGAGGAAGCGCAGCACCACCTGCTCGATCCCCCGCTGCCGGGCGACCGGAGTCCAGTCGCCGCGCCGGGCGAGGGCGGGCACGCCATCGCGGTGGTCGACCGTGTCGCCGAGGTTGTGCACCTCGAACTTGCCGTTGCCGCCCGACACTTCGAGCACTTCCTCGGTGGACCCGCTGGCCCGGTTCATGATGCCCAGCGCGGTGAAGCCCTCACCCGACAGCTCAAGGACGACGTGCTCCAGCAGCCCGTCCCCGGCGCGCCGGCGGTGCCGCACCCGGGTGCCGGTCACCTCGCCGGGGGCGAGGAAGCGCAGGGTGTCGACGACATGGACGAAGTCGTCGAAGACGAACGTCCGCGGGTCCTCGGCCAGGTCGTGACGGTTCTTCTGCAGCAGGATCAGCGAGCGGTCACGCCGCGCGGCCTCGACGTACCCGGGGGCGTGGCGACGGTTGAAGCCCACGCACAGGCTGCGCCCCTCCGCCTCGGCGAGCTCGACGAGCCGGCGGGAGTCGTCGAGGGTGTAGGCGAGCGGCTTGTCGACGTAGACGTCGACGCCCGCGCGGAGCAGGGTCTCCACGATCTCCACGTGGGCGGCGGTGGCGGCGTGGACGAACGCGGCGCGGACGCCGGCGTCCACGGCCCCGGCGAGGGTGGCGTGGCGGTGCGGCAGCCGGTACTGGTCCCCGATGCGGTCGAGCTTCTTCGCATCACGGGTCATCAGGTGCAGGTCCAGCCCGGGTTGGGCGGTGAGGACGGGGAGGTACGCCTTCTCGGCGATGTCCCCGAGCCCGATCACAGCGATCTTCATTCCGCAGAGCTTGCCACGCCCCCTCCAGGGGCGCGAGGACCCCCCACCCTCCCCCAGCCTTCGGCCGGGGCTGCCCCCACTGCGGGAGGTGCCCCCACCGCGGGCGGCCCACCACCCAGGGAGGTCCGTCCCTGACTGCAGGTCGGACCTCCCTGGGGGGTGGGCCGCCCGCGCAGTGTCCTCGCGCCCCTGGCGGTGCAACTCAGCCAGGGATGACCAGGTGCTGTTCGTAGGCGAAGACGACGGCCTGGACGCGGTCGCGCAGGCCCAGCTTGGTGAGGATGCGGCTGACGTGGGTCTTCACCGTCGCCTCCGCGAGGAACAGCTCCGCGGCGATCTCCGCGTTCGACAGGCCGCGTGCCACCTGGATCAGCACGTCCCGCTCACGGGCCGTCAACGCCGCCACCGCGTCCGGGCCTTGGCCTCCCCTGCCGGTCGCCGGCAGGCGGTCGGCGAAGGCGTCCAGCAGGCGGCGGGTCACCCGAGGGGCGACCACCGCCTCGCCCGCCGCGACGACGCGGATCGCCGCCAGCAGCTCCTCCGGCTGCGCGTTCTTCAGCATGAAGCCGGAGGCCCCCGCCCTCAGACCGGAGAAGGCGTACTCGTCCAGATCGAAGGTGGTCAGGATGAGGACCTTCGTCTCCGGGCAGGAGGCGACGATCTCCCGGGTGGCCTCGATACCGTCCATCCCGGGCATCCGCACGTCCATCAGCACGACGTCCGGCTGCAGTTCGCGGGCGAGGCGGACCGCGGCGGCCCCGTCGTCCGCCTCCCCGGCCACCTCGAGGTCGGGTTGGGAGTCGAGCACCATTGAGAAGGCCACCCGCAGCAGCGGCTGGTCGTCCACCAGCAGCACCCGAACCGTCATGCCGACTCCTTCTCCCGTGCCTCGGGGTCCTTCAGATCCAGTACCGCCGCCACCCGCCAGCCGCCGAGCGGCTGGGGGCCGGCGGTGAGCCGGCCGCCGTAGGCGGCGGCCCGTTCGCGCATGCCGCCGAGGCCCTGGCCGACGTGGCCGGGCGGGCGCGGCAGCGCGCGGCCGTCGTCGCGGATGTCCAACTCCAATGTCCGGTCGGTCACATGGACGCTGACGAAGGCGCGGGCGCCGGGCGCGGTGTGCTTGAGCGTGTTCGTCAGCGACTCCTGCACCAGCCGGTACGCCGTCAGCTGCGCCCCCGCGGAGGCGGCGTCCTGATCGCCCGTCAGGCGCAGCTCGGTGGGCAGGCCGGCGGCCCGCACCTGCTGCACCAGGGTCTCCAACTGCCCCAGCCCCGGCTGCGGATGGCGCAGCGCGTCCGGCTCGTCGGCCCGCAGCACGCCGAGGAAGCGGCGCATGTCGGCCAGGGCGGCCCTGCCCGTCTCGGCGGACTGCCGCATGGCCGCCGTCGCCCGCTCGGGGGACTTCTCGGCGGCGTAGACCGCACCGTCGGCGAGGGCGACCATCACGGACAGGTTGTGCGTGACGATGTCGTGCATCTCCCGTGCGATGCGCGAGCGTTCCCGGGCGACCGCCAGCGCGGCCTGCTGGTCCCGCTGCTGCTCCAGCGCGCTCGCACGTTCCCGCAGGCCCGCCACCTGGGCGCGCCGGGACCGGATGGCCAGCCCCACCGCCAGCGCGGCGACGACCATGCCGGACAGCAGCACGAACAGTCCCACCACGTCCCCCGGGGTCCGGTCCGGCTCCTGGGCCGGATCGGGCGTCAGCCGCCAGGCGGCCAGCAGCGCCCCCAACTCCGAGACGCCGAAGGCCGCGGCGGCCTGCCGCCCCGGGCAGTGCACGGCAACGGTGCCCAGCGCGAACAGCACGGCCGCGTCCGCCGGCATGACGCCGGTGGTGACCCACTGCAGGAAGGCCACCGCCGCCGTGGTCAGGAACACCGGGAACGGCGCCCGCCGACGCAGCGTCAGCGGCAGCACCAGCGCCAACTGCAGCAGCAGCGGCCAGAAGGCGAAGCCGTTGGTCGGCCGCACCCGCGGCTGGACCCAGGCAAGGCTCAGCATCAGCAGCGCCCAGCCGAGGTCGACGACCGTGGGGTGCTGCCCGCCCCAGTCGCGGGCGGCCTGGTAGAGGCGCGGGAGCTGCGGAGGAACCTTCACCGCACCAGTGTGCAGGGCGGATGCGGGCGGGAACCTACATCTCAGGTCGGACCCGGCCAGCGACGCAGGGCGGACCGGACCCTGGGCCGCCTCGGGGACGGCAGGCCTCCGGACGCGCGCCGGGGGCGTCAGCTCCAGAGCGCCGAGGCGACGGCCGCGCCGCTGAACGCGGCGCCCAGGCCCGCCGCGATGCTGCCGACGACGTTGGCGACGGCGTAGAAGCCCGCGCCGTCCTCCGCCAGCCGCAGCGTCTCGAAGGAGAAGGTGGAGTACGTGGTCAGCGCACCGCAGAAGCCGGTGCCGACCAGCAGCTGCACCTTGGCCGGGATCTCGCCCGACCCGGTCACCACGCCCAGGACGAACGACCCCGCCACGTTGACCGCGAACGTCCCCCAGGGGAAGACGCTGTCGTGCCGCGCCTGGACCCAACGGTCCGTCAGGTACCGGGCGGGAGCACCGAAGACCGCACCCGCCACCACCAGCAGCCAGTTCACCGCTCGGACGCCTCCGCCTCGCGCCCGACGTAGCGGATGACCTCGCAGTCGTCGAGGATCACCAGGCCCTCCGTCACCAGCTCGTCCAGCTGCGGCAGGAACGCCCGCACCCGCTCCTCCGTGTCCACGATGACGACCGCCACCGGCAGGTCCTCGCTCAGCGACAGCAGCCGCGCCGTGTGGATCAGCGAGGAGGCGCCGAATCCCTCGATGCCGCGGAAGACCGACGCCCCCGCCAGGCCCGCGGCGCGCGCCCGGTGGACGATCTCCGAGTACAGCGGCCGGTGCTTCCAGCTGTCGTTCTCGCCGACGAAGACGGTGACCCGCAGCGCGGAGCCGGTGAGCCTCATCCCGGCCTCCTTTCCGTCGCCCTGACGATCCGTCGGGTCACGGCGGCCCCCGTCCACACCGCGACGAGCGCGGCGGCCACCGTGAGCAGCAGGTAGAGCAGCCCTGCCGCGGGACGGCCGCCCTCCACCAGCCGCCGGATGTCGACCGCGTAGGTGGAGAAGGTGGTGAACCCGCCCAGCACGCCCGTGCCGAAGAAGGGCCGGACCAGCCGGTGCACCGGCCTGCCCTCGGTGATCGCCACCAGGAACGCGCCGATCACCAGGCACCCCAGCGCGTTGACGCCCAGCGTCGTCCAGGGGAAGCCGCCCGCCGGCGCGGGCCACAGCAGCCCGGCGCCGTAGCGGGCGCAGGCGCCGAGTGCCCCGCCGAGGGCCACGACGGCGAGGACCGGGCCCTGGCCGTGGACCACCCGGGGGCGGGGACGCGGGGACACCGCCCCTGGCGCGCCCAGCGCCTCCGACCTGCCGTCCACCACCGCGTCTCCCTTCCGGTCCGGCTGCCACGATATCGGTGGACCCCCCTTGCCGATTGCCGGGGCAATTGCCGGGCGCGGCCCGGTCGGCCGTGCCTACGATGATCCGGACCTCACCCAGCACTCGCAGGGAACCGAGCCCCGGGGGAAGCAGATGACCGAGTCCGAGCCCGGCAGCGCCACCGCCCGCACCGTGATCCTCACCGTCGACGACGACCCGGGCGTCTCCCGTGCCGTCGCCCGCGACCTGCGCCGCCGCTACGGCGGCGAGCACCGGATCGTCCGTGCGGAGACGCCCGCTGCCGCGCTGGACGCGCTGCGCGAACTGAAGCTCCGCGGCGACCTGGTGGCGGTGATCCTGGCCGACTACCGGATGCCGGACATGAACGGCATCGAGTTCCTCGAGCAGGCCATGGACGTCTACCCGTCCGCCCGCCGGGTGCTGCTGACCGCGTACGCCGACACCGGCGCGGCCATCGACGCCATCAACGTGGTGGACCTGGACCACTACCTGCTCAAGCCCTGGGATCCGCCGGAGGAGAAGCTCTACCCGGTGGTGGACGACCTGCTGACGGCCTGGCTCGCGGCGGACCACAAGCCGGTGCCGGAGACCAAGGTGGTCGGCCACCGCTGGTCCGCGCGCTGCTCCGAGGTCCGCGAGTTCCTCGCCCGCAACCAGGTGCCCTACCGCTGGTACCCGTCCGACGAGCCGGAGGGCGCGCGGCTGCTGGCCGCCGCGGGCGCGGACGCCATGCGGCTGCCGCTGGTGGTCACTCCCGACGGCACCGCCCTCGTCGAGCCCGACGACCAGGAGCTGGCGAGCAGGGTGGGCCTGGCCACCTCCCCGGCGGCCGACTTCTACGACCTCGTCGTCATCGGCGGCGGCCCGGCCGGTCTGGGCGCGGCCGTGTACGGGGCCTCGGAGGGGCTGCGCACCGTGCTGGTGGAGCGCACCGCCACCGGCGGCCAGGCCGGGCAGAGCTCGCGGATCGAGAACTACCTGGGCTTCCCTGACGGCGTGTCAGGCGCACAGCTGACCGACCGGGCCCGCCGCCAGGCGGCGAAGTTCGGCGCGGAGCTGCTGACGGCCCGTGAGGTCACCGGGCTGGAGGTGCACGGCAGCGGCCGCACGGTCCGCTTCGCGGACGGCACCGGCGTCTCCGCGCACACGGTGCTGCTGGCGACCGGCGTCTCCTACCGCCGGCTCGACGCCGCCGGGCTGACCGAGCTGACCGGCCGCGGCGTCTACTACGGCTCGGCGCTGACCGAGGCGCCCAGCTGCCAGGGCGAGGACGTCTACATCGTCGGCGGCGCCAACTCGGCCGGGCAGGCGGCCGTCTACCTGGCCCGGGGTGCCAAGTCGGTGACGCTGCTGGTGCGCGGCGAGTCCCTGGCGGCGTCGATGTCCCACTACCTGATCCAGCAGATCGAGAACATCCCGAACATCTCGGTCCGCCCGTTCACCGAGGTGGTCGAGGCGCACGGCGAGGACCACCTGGAGCTGCTGACGCTGCGCGACACCCGCACCGGGGAGCGCGAGACGGTGGCCGCCCACTGGCTGTTCGTCTTCATCGGCGCCGCGCCGCTGACGTCCTGGCTGGAAGGTGTGGTGGACCGGGACGCCGCGGGCTTCGTCCTGGCGGGCCCGGACCTGGCCCCGGGCGGCCAACTCCCGCCCGGCTGGCCGCTGGAGCGCGCGCCCTACCACCTGGAGACCAGCGTGCCCGGCGTCTTCGTGGCCGGGGACGCCAGAGCCGAGTCGGCCAAGCGGGTCGCCTCGGCGGTCGGCGAGGGCGCGATGGCCGTGATGCTCGTCCACCGGTACCTGGAGCGGCTGTGAGGGAGACCGTGATCTGATGACCAAGCCGATGCTGTGCAGCCCGGACGAACTGCGGACCCTGTTCCTCTTCGAGAAGCTGACGCCGGACCAGCTGGAGTGGCTGTGCGCGCACGGCCGCGTCGAGGAGTTCCCGCCCGGCCCGGTGTACCGCCAGGGCGACCCGGCCACCTGCTTCTACGTGCTGCTCCACGGCACTCTGGTGCTCTCGCGCCTGGTCGGCACGGACGACGTCGAGGTCAACCGCACCTCACAGCGCGGCGTCTACACCGGCGCCTTCCAGTCCTACCTGGGCGATCAGGTGCCGCAGACCTACAACAGCTCGATGCGCGTCACCGAGACCTCCCGCTTCTTCGTGATCTCCGCGGAGTCCTTCGCGACCCTCATGCGCGAGTGGTTCCCGATGGCGGTCCACCTGCTGGAGGGCCTCTTCTTCGGGACCCGGGTGACCCAGCAGGCGGTCAGCCAGCGCGAGCGGCTGCTGGCCCTCGGCTCGCTGTCGGCCGGGCTCACCCACGAGCTCAACAACCCCGCCGCCGCGGCGGTCCGGGCCACCTCGGACCTGCGCGACCGCGTCGCCAAGATGCGGCGCAAGCTGGCCGTCCTCTCCGCCGGGAAGTTCTCGGCGGAGACCCTTGAGGTGCTGATGGGCCTCCAGGAGAAGGCGGTCGAGCAGGTCGCCAAGGCCAAGGGAGCGGCGCTGAGCCCGCTCGAGGTGAGCGACCGGGAGCAGGCCGTCGAGGACTGGCTCGACGACCGTGACGTCCCCGACCCGTGGAAGCTGGCCCCGACCTTCGTCCAGGCCGGCCTCGACCCCGCCTGGCTCGACCTGGTCGAGGCCGCGGTGGACGCCCCGACGCTGATCGGCGCGCTCGGCTGGCTCAACTACACCGTCGAGACCGAGCTGTTGATGAACGAGATCGAGGACGCCACCACCCGGATCTCCGCCCTGGTGGACGCGACCAAGCAGTACTCGCAGCTGGACCGCGCCCCGTACCGGCGGGTGGACCTGCACGAACTGCTGGACAGCACACTGGTGATGCTCGGCGGCAAGATCCCGCCGGGAGTGCGCACGGTCAAGGAGTACGACCGCGGACTTCCGGAAGTACCGTGCTATCCCGGCGAGTTGAACCAGGTCTGGACGAACCTCATCGACAACGCGCTGGCCGCGATGGGCCCGACCGGCACACTGACCGTCCGCACCGCGCGTGACGCGGACGACGAGCACGTCCTGGTCGACGTCTGCGACACCGGCCCCGGCGTGCCCGAGGAGATCCGCGAGCGGATCTTCGAACCCTTCTTCACGACGAAGCCGGTGGGCCAGGGGACGGGGCTCGGCCTCGACATCTCCTGGCGCATCGTGGTCGACAAGCACCACGGCGACCTCCGGCTCGACTCCCGCCCCGGCGACACCCGGTTCCGGGTGCGGCTCCCGCTCCGTCCCCAGGAGGACCCCTCATGAGCCTTCCCGGCCTCGACCCCGACGCCCTCCCTTCCGGCACGGGCTGCGCCGAGTGCGACGCGGCCGGCGGCTGGTGGTTCCACCTGCGCCGCTGCGCGCAGTGCGGACACATCGGCTGCTGCGACACCAGCCCGGCCCAGCACGCGACCGCGCACGCGAAGGAGACGGGGCACCCCCTCATCCGCAGCTTCGAGCCGGGCGAGGAGTGGTTCTGGAGCTACCCGACCGAGGAGTTCTACGAGTCGGGCCCCGAACTGGCCGGTCCCGCCCACCACCCCCTCGACCAGCCCGCACCTGGCCCCCGCGACCGCGTGCCCGCGGACTGGAAGCAGAAGCTGCACTGACGGTGCGGCGCTACCGCCGCCGGGCGCGGTAGCAGTGGGTCACGTACGGCAGGCTCGTCGGGCGCGCCCGGGCGACCAGCGCCCGCACCTCACCGAGCAGGCGCTCGCGCTCGTCCGCGGCCATCGTGATGACGTAGCTGCGGGAGGCCACCATGTCCACCAGCTGCTGCTCCGTCACCGGGTGGCTCCAGCGGACGACATGCTCCTCCAGCGGGCCGAACCACGGCTCCAGCCGTTCCAGCTGACGATGGTCCGTGCGGTCCTCGCCGCGAGCCCGCAGCAGGCCGTCCAGCTCGGCGACCCAGGGCTCGGCCTCGTCCCGGAAGTTCCACACCAGCCCCAACTGCCCACCGGGCGCCAGAACTCGGGCCGCCTCAGGTACCGCCCGGTCCGGGTCCACCCAGTGCCAGGCCTGTCCGCAGACCAGGGCGTCCGCCCACCCGTCCGGGGGCGGCAGCGCCTCACCCGTCCCGGCGAGCACCGGCACCCGGGGCAGCACCCGGGCGAACTCCGCCCGCATCCCCGCGGACGGCTCCACCGCGAGGAGCTCCCGCCCGGGGGCGGCCAGCGCGCGCGTCAACTTGCCCGTCCCCGCGCCCAGATCGACGACCCGCCGGGCCGTCTCCGGCACCAGCCACGCCACCGCCTCCGCCGGGTACGTGGGCCTGCCCCGCTCGTACTCCCCCGCCGCCGCACCGAAGGAGGCCGCCTGCAGGTCCTTCACCGTGTCACTGCTCTCCGCCATGCGGCCCATCCTGCCCCACCCCCGCAACCGTCCGACCATCGGACGGCGTGTACCGGGTAGGGCTTCTTCAGAGGAACCACAGCGAAGAGGAGTTCCCCATGCGCCAGTTCAGCAGGCGGGCCGCCACCCTCGGCACCGTCGCCGTCCTCGCCGCCGGCGGAGCCGTGGCCGCCGTGCCCGCCTCCGCGCAGGCGTCCCCGCGCACCCCCACCTGCACCACCGCCGACCTGCGGCTCTCCATCGGCCGGGTCACCGGGGGCGCCGGCTCCCTGTTCTATCCGATCCGGTTCCGCAACGCCTCGCACCACACCTGCGCGCTCCGCGGCTACCCCGGCGTCAGCGTGCTCGACTCCCACGGCCGCCAGATCGGCGCCGCCGCGAGCCGCAACCCCCACCCCGTCACCACCGTCTCCGTCGCCCCCGGCCGTACCGTCTACGCGACCGTGCGGACGAACAACCGCGGCCTCGGCGCGCCCTGCCGCGCCGTCTCCGGCTATGTCCGGGTCTACCCACCGGCGAGCTACCGCCCCGTGCTGATCCCCTACCGCCTGCAGGTCTGCGGCAGCTTCGACGTCAACCCGGTCGGACGCACCGCGTAGTCTGGGCGGGTCCTGCCCGTCCACGCACCGGGAGTACCGCACTGAACGGCTGGCCTGCGGAGCTGCTGTGCTCCGCACTCCTGGCACTCGTCCTGGTCTTCGCCGTCGCCCGGCCCCGCGGCCTGCCGGAAGCGGTCGCCGCGGTCCCGGCGGCGGCCCTGGCCGTCGGCACCGGAGCCGTCCCCTGGGCCGACGCACGGGACCAACTCACCCAGCTGGGGCCGGTGGTGGGCTTCCTCGCCGCCGTCCTGGTGATCGCCCGGCTCTGCGACGACGAGGGCCTGTTCCGGGCCGGCGGCCAGTGGCTCGCCCGCCGCTCGGCGGGCCGCCCGCCCCGCCTGCTCGTCGGCGTCTTCGTCCTCGCCTCCGCCGTAACAGCGGTGCTCAGCCTGGACGCGACCGTCGTCCTGCTCACCCCGGTCGTCTTCGCCACCGCCTCCCAACTGCGGGTCCGCTCCCGGCCCCACGTGTACGCCTGCGCTCACCTGTCGAACACCGCGTCGCTGCTGCTGCCGGTCTCCAACCTCACCAACCTGCTCGCCCTGGCCGCCAGCGGCCTGGGCTTCCTGCACTTCGCCGGCCTGATGGCGCTGCCCTGGCTGGTCGCGATCGGCCTTGAGTACGCCGTCTTCCGCCGCTTCTTCGCCGCCGACCTGGCCGAGACCCCGGCCCCGGACGCGGCGGCCTCGACCGAGCGACTGCGGCCGCCCGCCTTCGTGCTGGCGGTCGTCGCCGCCACCCTCGGTGGCTTCGTCCTCGCCTCCGCCGTCGGCGTGAACCCCGCCTGGGCCGCCCTCGCCGGAGCACTCGTCCTGGCGGCCCGGGCCCTGCGCCACCGCACGGCCACCCCTCGCCAACTGCTCGACGCGGCCTCGGTCCCCTTCCTCGCCTTCGTCCTGGCCCTCGGCATCGTCGTCAAGGGCGTCGTCGACCACGGCCTGGCGAACGGCCTGGCCCACCTGGTGCCTGACGGAACGTCACTCGCCGCCCTGCTCGGCATCGCCGTGCTCGCCGCCGTGGCGGCCAACGTCGTCAACAACCTCCCGGCGACCCTGATGCTGCTGCCCCTGACCGCCCCGCACGGCGCCGGACCGGTGCTCGCCGTGCTGCTCGGCGTCAACATCGGCCCCAACCTCACCTACGCGGGCTCCCTCGCGACGCTCCTGTGGCGGCGGATCGTCCACGCCCACGAACGCACCGTCGACCTGCGCGAGTTCACCCGCCTCGGCCTGCTCACCGTCCCCGCCGCCCTGGTCGCCGCGACCGTCGCCCTGTGGCTCTCGCTCCAGACCCTGGGCGGCTGAGCCGGAGCAGCCGGGTGACCGCCTCGCCTCGGTTACCGGAGAGTATCCTCGCCGCATGGCAGAGCACAGCAGCTTCTACCGGGACCTCGGCGACGGCCTGTTCGCCAGCACGCACTCCACGGCCGGCCCGTGGAGCCCCCAGCTGCAGCACGCCGGGCCGCCCTCGGCCCTGCTCGGCCGGGCCTTCGAACGCCACCAGCCACGCGAAGGCATGCGCGTCGCGCGCGTCACCCTGGAGATCCCGCGCCCGGTCCCCGTCGCGGACCTCGAGGTGCGCGTCCGGACCCTGCACTCGGGTCGCAGCGCCGAGATCCTGGAGGGCGAACTCGTCGCCGACGGCCGGCCGGTGATGCTGGCCCGCGCCTGGCGCCTGGCCGCCGCCCCGGCTGACACTCCGTCACTCAACCCCGCCCCGGCCGCTCCCCCGCTACCGGGACCTCAGCCCTTCGAGCCCCTCAAGGGCGCGTACGCCGACGGCTACGTCTCCGCCATGGAGTGGCGCAACGCCGAGGGCGGCTTCAACGTCCCGGGGCCCGGCACCGTCTGGGGCCGCCAGCGCATCCCGCTGGTCGCGGACGAGCCGGACACCCCGCTGACCCGCGCACTCACCATCGCCGACAGCAACTGGGCGGTGGCCTTCGAACTGGACCACGTCGCGCGGCTCGTCATCAACACCGACGTCACCCTCGCCCTCCCCCGCGACCCGGTCGGCCCCTGGCTCTGCCTCCGCGCCGCCACCACCGCGGCCCCGACCGGCTCCGGCCTCGCCTCCGGCGAACTCCACGACACGACCGGGGAGTGCGGCCGGATCCTGCAGACCCTCATCGTCGCCGAACGCTAGTGCCGTGCCGGGAGAAAACTCCCCTCGGGGCTCCTGCCTACCCGAAGTCCGGTACCGAGCTGGCATGGGCGGCGAGGACGCGCCAGGTGTCATCGGCATGCACCCAGGTGCGGGTGTAGCGAAGGCGCGCGGTGAACGGCCGTCCTGCGGCGTTGCCCTGAAGCACGGCCAGGACACGGGTGACGCCCGTTGAGCCCACCACTGTCACCTGCAGGTCCTGCTGCTCGAAAACCTCGACGGCCAAGGCCCGCGAACTGTGCGCTTCCAGGTCCTCCTCCTTCGTGAGGGAGCGGCCGTCCGGCCCGGTGTAGACGACGCGGTCGTCCAGCAGCAGGTCCAGCGTCCCGACATCCCCTGATCGAATGGCGGCCTGCAACCGCTGCTCGGCCTCGTGGAGCGCGGCGACCAAGGCCACCTGCTCTGTCCTCATCCCAACCGTCCCCGTCCCGATCGGCGATCCTTCGGATCCTGACCCACTGTCTCGGATCCCTGACCCGCTGTTTCGGATCCCTGACCCACTGTGAGGCCAAGTGCCCGGGGCGGGATCTGATCCGACCTTCATCCAAGCAGTCCCCGTCCTCCGGGGCCCGGGAATCCGCGGACGTTCACGGTCAGGGGCGCTAGCCGTCGCTCGGCCGCCGGAGCAGGAGGCCCGCGAGCGGGACGAAACCCATCGGCGCCTCCTCCTGGGCCTCGAAGGACGCGTCCTGCCCGTTGAGCCGCTTGACCAGCGTCACGGCGATCCGCTCCCCCTGGTTCTTCGCGCGCTCGGCGTTCTCCCCCGCGAACCGCCCGTCCACGGCCGCCCGCCACAACTGCACCCACCGCCCCGCATGCTCCGCGGTGAGCGGCTGCTCGGCGTGCAGCGCCTCATGCGGAGCGAAGGCGCTGCGCCGGTAGTCCGCCGTGCGGAAGAGCGCGCGCTCCCAGAAGTCGGCGATGTGCGGGAGGTGCGCCTCCAGGTCGGTGCCGGCGATCTCGGTGAAATACGGCCCGATGAGCGGGTCCGCGAAGGCTGCGGTGTAGAACCGCCGAAGCAGCTCTTCGAGGTCGGCCCGTCCGCTGATGTCCCTGTACGGCATGGGGCTCAGGGTAGTCACCCGGAGCGGGGAGGAGGTGGCGGGGCGGGGCGGGGCCGTGGGAAGGAGTGAGCTCGCGGGGCCGGGCCGTGGGGAGGAGTGGAGGTGGCGGGGAAGAAGTGGCAGGGGGGGTGGGGTGGCCGGGGTG
>NZ_JBHSQJ010000168.1:0-5048 GCF_042658505.1 Streptacidiphilus monticola
ACCAGCGGCCGTGCGGCGACCAGCGGCCGTGCGGCGACCGGCGGGCGCGCGGCGACCGGGGGGCTCTGGGTGATCGCGGGGCGCTGTCGCTGGAGCTGGCCATCATCGCCCCCGCGGTCATGCTGCTGCTGTTCGCCATCGTCCAGGCCGGGTTCTACCTCTACGCCCGGAACGTCGCCCTGACGGCGGCCCAGCAAGGCGTGGAGGCGGCCCGGCTGCGCGGCGCCACGCTCGGCGAGGGCGAGGGACGCACCTGGGACCTGCTGCACCGCACCGGCGGATCCCTCACCAACACAAGCGTCAGCGGTAGCCAGTCGGGCGGGGTGGTCACCATCACCGTCACCGGCCACGTGGACTGCTGGATCCCCGGCCTGTCCTTCCCCATCCACCAGAGCGCGCACGGCGTCAAGGAGGCACCCACCCCGTGACCTGGAAACAGACCCCACGGCCACGGCGCAACCAGCCCACCGTCCCCGACAGTGGGGCGCTCTCGCTGGAGCTGGCGATCCTCGCCCCGGTGCTGCTGGCCGTGTTCGCGCTCGTCATCGCCGCCGGAAGGATCGTGTTCGCGGGCAGCAGCGTGGACGACGCCGCCCGCGCCGCCGCCCGCGCCGCCTCGATCCAGCGCAGCGGCGGTGACGCCCAGAACGCGGCCCTGCAGGTGGCCGAGCAGACCCTCGCGCAGCAGGGCCTGCACTGCACCAACACCGAAGTCGACGTCCCCACCGGCGGGTTCAACGTTCCGCTCGGGCAGCCCGCGTCGGTCACGGTGACGGTGCGGTGCACGGTCCGGCTCTCGGATGTCGGGGCCCCGGGCCTGCCCGGAGCCAAGACCTTGACCGGCACCTTCACCTCGGCAATCGACCAATACCGGGTGCGGGGCGACGGAGTCGACGTCCTCACGCGACGGGAGGCCGGCGCGTGAAGCGTCTTGCTGATCGGGGTCGAGGGTGCGCGGGCCGGGACCGCGGGGCACTGTCGCTCATGGTCGCCGTGGTGATCATCGGGATCTTCGCCGTGCTCGCGCTGGTCGTCGACGGCGCCGGGCGGCTGCAGGCCCTGGCCAAGGCCGAGGGCACCGCCCAAGAGGCCGCCCGCGCCGGCGCCCAAGCCCTTGATGTGGGTCAGGCGATCCAGGGCCAGGGCTTCACCGTGGACACCAGCGGCCAGGCCGCCGCGGCGGCGCGCGCCTACCTCACCCAAGCCGGCGTGACCGGCACCGTCACCCCCGACGGCGACCATCTCGACGTCACCGTCACCGCCGCCTACCGCCCGGTGTTCCCGTTCTTCGGCACCTGGTCGGTGACCGGGCACGGCAGCGCCCAACTCGTCTACCAGGCAGGAGGCTGACCCCCCATGGTGGCTTCGAGTTCCCGTATCGCCGCCCTCGCCCGGGCGCTGGCCGCCCTGGTCGCGCTCGCGGCCCTCGAGGCGGGCGTGCCCTCCGGCCTCCTCGCGTTCGGGCACCTTCCCGACTGGACCCACCTCGGTGGCCAGCTCACCGGCCCCGACAACGGCGCCCTCCTCATCGCCGCCATCACCGCGGCCGGGTGGACGGCATGGGCGTGGTTCACCCTCGCCGTCCTGGTCGAGTTCCCCGCCGCGCTGCGGCACCGCAGCGCCCCCCGCATCCGCCTCCTCGGCGCCGGGCAGCGCATCGCCGCCGGCCTGGTCACCTCCATCGTCCTGCTGCTGCCCACCACCGGCGCCCTGGCCGCCACCACCACGCCCGCGCAGGCCGCCACCGCCCTGCACCTGCCCCAGCACACCAGCACCCCGGTCACCCTGGCCGCCGCCCAGCAAGCCGCCCAGCAAACCGTCCAGGGCGCCAACTCCCCCACCACCGACCAGGTGTGGACGGGTCCGGTGCACACGGTCCGCTCCGGGGACACCCTGTGGGAGCTGGCCGAGCACTACCTCGGCGACGGCAAACGCTGGCACGAGATCGCCCACCTGAACCAAGGCCTCCCGCAGCACGACGGCCACACCCTCACCGCCGACACCGACGAGCTGCACGTCGGCTGGCAACTGCGGCTCCCCGCGGGCGCCCGCATCCCCCAAGCGGGCACGGGTCACCACGCCGGGGCCACCGGCCCGCGGGTGCACGAGCACGTCCACACCGTCCAGCCGGGAGACACCCTCTCCCAGATCGCCGAGGACGACCTGGGCGACGCCGACGCCTACCCCCTCATCGCCGCCGCCAACACCGGCCACGTCCAGCCCGACGGACGCCACCTCACCAACCCCGACCTCATCTACCCCGGCTGGAAACTCACGATCCCCCAGGCCGCCGCCGGACACCCCACAGGCACCAGCCACCTCGGCGGCGGCACCACGACCGCGACCGGCGGCACCGGAGCGGCTGGCGGTGACACAGCCACGGGCGGCGGCCGCACGGGCCAGAAAGGCAGCACCGGATCCACCGGGCCGGCAGCGCCGGTCTCCGCAACACCCAGCAGCACGGCCAGCAGCCCCGGCCACGCCCCGTCCAGCACCCCGAGCGTCCAGGCCACCGCACAGCCGACCACCGCGCCCACCACTACCCCCACCGCAGCAGCGCCCACGACGGCTCCCCCCGCAGGAGCACCCACCTCCGCGTCCACGGCCGGGGGCACCGCCGCGGCAAGCCTGCCCGCCGGCGCGAGCACCGGCCCCACCCCGGCCAAGGGCACAAACGCACCGGCCACAGGAACCCCCTCTGCTGCGGTGTCCGCCGGCGCAGGCCCGCGCAGCGCGCCGAGCGCGACCGCCGCACCGACCGCCACCACCAGCTCTACGGTCGAACAGGGCGATACGGCGCGGGAGTTGCGTGTCGGTGCCGGCATCAGCGCGGTCCTCGCCGCGTCCCTCCTCGGCGGCTACGCGGCCAAGCGCACCCTGCAGCAGCGCCGCCGCAAGCCGGGCGAGACCATCGCCATGCCCGAACAGGTCAGTCCGCTCGAGCACGCCCTGGCCCACCAGGCCCAGCCCACCGCGGAACTGCTGGACCTGGCGCTGCGGACCATGGCCGCGAACCTGCCCGACGGCCAGGCCCTGCCGCAGGTGACCGGGGCCCGCATCACCGCGGACGGCATCGCCGTCCAGTGCGAGGACCCCGTCCCCGCCCCGTTCACCGCCTCCGGCCAGGCCGGCTGGTGGACGCTCGACCCCGCCCCAGAACTCCTGGATCCGATCGCGGCACGCCAGCTCGACACCACGCCCTACCCGCTGCTCGCCACCCTCGGCCCACTCCCGACCGGTGGCGTGCTCCTGGCCAACCTCGCCGCCCACCGGCCGCTGCTCCTGGACGGCAGCCCGGAACAGGTCGGCGACGTCGCCCGCGCGTTCGCCCTGGAAGCCGCCACCTCCCCCTGGGGACGGCACGTGCAGATCACCGCGGTCGGCGTCGTCGACCAGTCCCTGATCGCGGCCATGCCCACCGGGCGTCTGCACCACACCGACTCCCCCGCACGCGCGGTCAAGGAACTCGCCGACCAACTCCTGGCCGCCCAGCAGGACCGGGCTGAGGAACTGCCCTGGCTGGTGGTGTCCGCCACCCGCCTGGACGAGGACAGCGCCTGGCAGCTCGCCGACCTGCTCTCGCGCTCCCGCACCGCGCCCGTCGCCGTCGTCATCCCCACCAGTACCCACGAGAGCCACTTCCCCGAAGCCCACCGCCTCGACTGCGACCTGACCACCCCTCAACCGGCCCCGGTCGCCGGCCAAGAGGTGCTGCTCCAACGCATCACGCAGACCGAATACGAGATGCTGCACGCCGACCTGCACCTCTCCGAGCGCGACGCCCTACCCGCCGAAGACGAGTGGCACCACGTCCCGCAAACCACGGCGCCCCTCGACGACAAGCCACCGCACACACCCCGCCCAGACCACACCGAAGTGGACACCGCGGAGGCGGACCCCGCGGAGGCGGACAGCGGCCCGGAAGGGGACGGGGACCGATCACCGCGTCCCGTGCTGCTGTCGGTCTTCTCCGCCTTCCAGACCGCAGCCAACCCGGCCACGGTCACCCTCCCAAACCCCGAACCGGCACCGACGACACAGGGGCTGGACTCAGCGAGCAGGGACGAGGACGGTACCCCCGCATCACAGCACGCCCAACCGCCGGCCGGCGAACCAGAAGGAACGACCACCACGCAGGCCGAGCAAGAGGGACACGACGGGGTCGCGCCCACGCTCACGTCGATCGACGCACCGCAACTCCAACTCCTCGGCCCGCTGCAGATCCAAGGCGGCGCGGGTCTGGGCAGCAGCGCCCGCGGCCGGCGCATGGCCGAACTCGCGGCCTACCTCCTGCTCCACCCCCACCACAGCCGCGACACCGCCGCGCAGGCGATGAGCCCCGAAGCCCCCTGGACCTACGGCACCATCTCCTCCCGCCTGTCCGAGCTGCGCCAGGAACTGGGCACCGCCGCCGACGGACAGGCCCGCGTCGGGCGCACCACCATGACCGGCCTGCTCCCGGTCCTCCACGACGTCCGCTGCGACTGGCACACCTTCCAGCGCCTGGCCAAACGCGGCCTGGCCGCCGACGCCCACGGCGTCACCGACCTCGAAGAAGCCCTCGCCCTGGTCCGCGGCCGGCCATTCGAAGGCACCCTCGCCTCCTGGGCCGCCCCCGTACAACAGGAGATGATCTCCCGAATCATCGACGTCGCCCACACCGTCGCCCACCACCGCACCCGCGGCGGGTTCTACGACCACGCCCGCAAAGCCGTCACCCTCGGCCTGGCGATCGAGCCCGCCGCCGAACTCCTGATCCGCGACTGGATCGTGCTCGAGATGAACGCAGGCAACCGCGCAGCACTCCCCCAGATCCGCGCCCACCTCACCGCCGCACTACGCCACCTCGACACCGACATGGAACCCGCAACCGAGCAACTCCTCTCCCACGCACAGGCCAAAGCCACCCGGCACGCCACCGCGTCCTAGCCACACGAAACTCCGCTCAACAGCCAGACGAACCGCAGACCATGACACGTGTCAGAACACCCCCCGCCGCGGCACAGCTCTCTGAGCTGCCCCGGGTTTCGTGGAGTCCGGTGGTGTGG
>NZ_JBHSQJ010000169.1:0-1363 GCF_042658505.1 Streptacidiphilus monticola
CCTGCCCTCCCGCAGCCCGATTTTCCATTCAGCAGCACGAGCGCGCGCGTCGCCCTACGGTGAATGCCGTTGCACGCCGGTGCGACTGCCTTCAAGCCCTCCCCGCCGCGGGAAAAATCATGCAACTGCTCACCGCGTGCGCAATCAACTTCCCTTCGGAGTCAACGAGTTCGGCCTGCGCCAACGCCGTCCGCCGCCCGTGGTTCAGTACGGTGCCGACGGCCCGCACCTTCCCGGTGTCCACCGTGATCGGGCGCAGGAACTTCACGTTCAGATCGAGCGAGGTGTAGCCCGTGGCCGGCGGCAGCACAGACTGCACCGCACAACCCGCCGCCGAGTCGAGCAGTGTGGCGTAGACGCCACCGTGGACGCTCCCGATCGGGTTGTAGTGCTCCTCGCCCGGCTCCAGGGTGAACACCGCTCGCCCGAACTCGACCGACTCAAGGGTGAATTGGAGAGTCGCCGCGATGGGCGGCGTGGGCAGCTCCCCAGCGACCATCCGCTGCAGGAACTCCAGCCCGCTCTCCTCCCCCACAGCAGCCGCCGAGACCCGCGGGTCCTCCCACGAATACGTCCGCGTCCGCGCCTGCGCCCGCGCCCGCACCCGACCCTGCGCCTCCGCCTGCGTGGGCGTCTCCGTGGGCGTCTGCGATCCGTCCATGCGCCGTCCTCCTGACCTCCCGGCGGCTGCTCCTCCTCCCGGCAAGGGTCCAGCCGGAGGACGCCAGCCCACCCTGGCTCTGTTCGTCGAAGCCAGCTAACCGACCGCCCCCGCTGACTGTCAATGCCGAAGCCAGCCCGCCTAGGATGGGGCCCATGACCTGGCTGGAGACGAGCACCGAGAACTGCACCGTGCAGCGGACCCTCGACCTGGTCGGCGAGCGCTGGGCGCTGCTCGTCCTGCGCGACGCGATGAACGGGGTCCGCCGTTTCGACGACTTCCGTCGCCACGTCGGCCTCTCCGAGGCCGTCCTGGCGGACCGGCTGCGACGGCTGGTCGCGGCCGGGATCCTGACGACGGTCCCGTACCAGGAGCCCGGACGCCGGACCAGGCACGAGTACCGGCTCACCGACAAGGGCTGGGATCTCTGGCCGGTGATGATCGCGCTCAAGCAGTGGGGCGACCGCTGGACCGCGGACGCGGAAGGCCCGCCCCTCGAGGTCCGGCACCGCGACTGCGGCGCACCGCTCGAAGCGGTCGTCCACTGCGCCGACGGACACGGCCCGCTGACGCCCCGCGAGGCCCGCGCCCGCCCCACCGCCGCGGCCCGGCCGCTCGGTTGACCGCTCGGCCCACCGAGCAGCCCCCCGAGCGACCGGTCACCCCCGCGCGGCCACGCGGCACCCCGCCACGCCACCACCC
>NZ_JBHSQJ010000169.1:1372-4762 GCF_042658505.1 Streptacidiphilus monticola
CCCCGCCACGCCACCACCCGTCGGCGTGGCGGGAGACCCGCGGGCCCCCAGGGCATCCAACCCCGCCAGGGCATCCAGCCGCCGCGGGCGCCTAGCGCCGCCGCCCCTTGCCCTCCGGCGCGGGCGCGTAGCCGCACGGCCGCGCGGTGAAGGAGCCCCGGCCCTGCGTGCGGCTGCGCAGCCGGGTCGCGTAGCCGAACACCTCCGCCAGCGGCACCACCGCCGTCACCACCGCCGTGCCGCCGTGCGTCGTGGAACCGGTGACCCGGCTCCGGCGCGCGGCCAGGTCGCCGAGCACCCCGCCGAGGGACTCCTCCGGCACGGTGGCCGTCAACTCCACGACCGGCTCCAGCAGTTGGAGCAGGCAGGCCCGCAGCGCCGCGCGCAGGCCGTTGCGCCCGGCGGCGCGGAAGGCCGGCTCCGAGGAGTCCTTGGCGTGCGTGGCCCCGTCCGTCAGGGTGACGCGGAGCCCCGTGACCGGGTGTCCGCCGAGGGGTCCCTCGGTGAGGGCGTCCCGGCACCCGGCCTCCACCGCGCGCACGAACTCCTGCGGGACCCGCCCGCCCACGACCGTCGAGTCGAAGACGAGCCCCGTCGCCGCGACCTCCGCCCCGACCTCGCCCAGGGGCGCGACATCCAGCACGATGTGCGCGAACTGGCCTGCCCCTCCGTTCTGTTGGACATGCCGGTTCACGAAGCCGGTGACGCCGCGGACCACCGTCTCCCGGTAGGCCACCTGCGGGCGGCCGACTTTGAGAGCGAGCGGGCCGTAGGCCTGCCGCAGGCGCTCCACCGCCACCTCCAGGTGCAGTTCGCCCATCCCGGACAGCAGCGTCTGGCCGGTCTCCGGGTCGGTGCGGACGGCCAGGGAGGGGTCCTCCTCGGCCAGCCGCGCCAGCGCCGACGTCAGCCGGTCGGTGTCGGTGCCGCGCAGCGCCTCGACGGCCACCGACACGACCGGCTCGGCCGTGCTCGGCGGCTCCAGCACCAGCGCAGCGCCGGGTGTGCACAGGGTCGCCCCGGCGCGCACGCCCTTGAGGCCCACCAGCGCGACGATGTCCCCGGCCACCGCCAGGTCCGCGTCGGTGTGCCGTCCGGCCTGCACATGCAGGATCCGGCCGACGCGCTCGACGTTGCCGGTCCCGGCGTCCAGGAGAGCGTCACCCTTGCGCAGCGTGCCCGAGTAGAGCCGGACCGACGTGAGTCGGCCGGTCCCGGTCGCGGTGACCTTGAACGCGAGCGCTGCGAGCGGGCCTTCGGCCGTGGGCGCGCGCTCCTGCACCGACCCGTCCGGTCCCGTCCCGCGCACCGGCGGGACGTCCGCGGGCGCGGGAAGGTACGCGAGCACCGCGTCCAGCAGCGGCTCGACGCCCCGGTTCCGGTACGCCGAACCGCACAGCACCACCGTAGCCGCGCCCTCAAGGGTCAGTTCCCGCAGGGCGGTTGCCAAGGTGGCGGCCGAGACCGCGCCCTCCGCGCAGAACTCCTCCAGCGCGAGCGGGTGCAGCTCCGCCACCGCCTCCTCGAGCAGCCTGCGCCGTTCCAGCGCCTGCCCCGCCAACTCGCCCGGCACCGGGCCGTCCTGAACCGCGCCGCCGTCCCGCTGCGGCCAGGTCAGCGCCCGCAGCCGGAGCAGGTCGACGACGCCGGTGAAGCCGTCCTCCCGCCCGATCGGCAGCTGTACCACCAGCGGGACGGTGTGCAGTTCGTCCCGCAGCGACGCGACGGTCCTGTCCAGGTCGGCGCCTGCGCGGTCCATCTTGTTGACGAACGCGATCCGCGGGACGCCGTGCCGCTCCGCCTGACGCCACACCGACTCGCTCTGCGGCTCCACGCCCGCGACGGCGTCGAAGACCGCCACCGCGCCGTCGAGTACGCGCAGCGAGCGCTCGACCTCGTCGGCGAAGTCGACGTGGCCGGGCGTGTCGATGAGGTTGATCCGGTGGCCCTTCCAGTCGCAGCTGACCGCCGCGGCGTAGATGGTGATGCCCCGCTCGCGCTCCTGCGGGTCGAAGTCGGTGACGGTGGTGCCATCGTGGACCTCGCCGCGCTTGTAGGTGGCGCCGGTGAGGTAGAGGATCCGCTCGGTGACGGTGGTCTTGCCGGCGTCCACGTGGGCGAGGAGGCCCAGGTTGCGGACGTGGCCGGGCGCCGGGGCGGCGGACTGCGGAGGGAGCGGGCGGATCAGGTGGGTACGCACGGCCGTTGGCCTTTCGGGTGTTCCCGGACAGGACAGCGCGATGACCCGGCGGGGCGTGCGAGCACGACGCGGCGCACTCCTCCGCGTGTGCGCCGAGGTCGGCGTGACGGGGAGTCGGGCGGCGGAGCTCAGCCCTGAGCGACGGGCTTCCGGTGCCGGGCGCGCAGCGGGCACCGGACGGCCGAAGACACCAGGATCACCTCGGAACGGACCCGGGAGCCGGCCACGGCGGCAGTGGTGCGGCGCATGTCCCGACTCCCTTCACGACATTCGAGGGCCAACTGGCAAGGCGCGCACGCGAGATGACCGCCACGGCGCGCGACGACGGACCGATCGTAGCCACCCCGGCGCCTGCGCGCACCGCATTAACCGCACCCTCCGTACCCCTCGTGCGGCGCGGGTCACAGCCGCAGGCACCCTCCGCCCGCTACACTGACGGACGCACACCGAGAACCAGCTACATCTGCCTGACGCAGAGTCGGCTAGACCGCTCGGCGGCCGCCGCCTCCGCAGGGCGGCGGTATCTACCCCGGTCGACGCGCAGAGGACGACCCTCGGCGCCCGGGGCCCGCATCTCCTGCTCCCCGTGCGCTACCAGGCAGCAGGAAGACCCCGCTCCATGGCCACCCCGGCCCGCTCGACCGGCTACGCCGCGCTGCTCCGCACCCCGGGCGCGCACCGCTTCCTCCTCCCCGCCTTCGCCGCCCGGCTCCCCTACGCCATGCTCGGCCTGGGCACCGTGCTGCTGGTCCACGACACCACCGGCTCCTACGCGACGGCCGGCGCGGTCGCGGCCGTGGCCTCGATCACCCAGGTCGTCGGTGCCCCGCTGACCGGCCGCTGGGCCGACCGCCAGGGGCAGGCCGCCGTCCTGGTGCCCTGCCTGGCGCTGCACGGCGCCGCCGTGCTCGCCCTGGTGGCGCTGGCACTCGGGCACGCGCCGCACCCGCTGCTCTTCGCCGCGGCCGGACTGGCCGGGGCCACGCTGCCGCAGATCGGCGCGATGGTCCGGGCCCGCTGGATCCACGCCCTGCGGGACGCACACCCGGAAACGCTGTCCACGGCCTTCGCCTTCGAGTCGGTGACGGACGAACTGACCTTCGTCCTCGGCCCGCTGCTCGGCGGCGCGCTGTGCGCGGCGGTGGCCCCGGCGGCCGGCCTGCTGACCGAGGCCGGCCTGACCGCCGTCG
>NZ_JBHSQJ010000170.1:0-7426 GCF_042658505.1 Streptacidiphilus monticola
CCGGGTCGTCGGCGGGCATGCTCGCCAACCACAAGGCGGGCATGGAGCTCATGGGCAACTGGGACCCGGGAGTCATCGCCGGCCTGACCAAGGACCAGAAGCCGCTCCCGGACCTGGGCTGGTTCCCCTTCCCGTCCGTCTCCGGCGGCCAGGGCGACCCGACCGCCATCATGGGCGGCCTGGACGGATACTCCCTGTCGAAGAACGCGCCCAAGGAGGCCCTCAGCTTCCTCGAGTGGCTGGTGACCAAGGACCAGCAGGAGGCCTACAGCCAGGCCTTCGTCACGATCCCGGTGAACAAGGAAGCCCAGTCGGTCGTCACCCAGCCCTACAACATCTCGGCGCTGCAGACCTTCAACAAGGCCGCCTACTCGATGATGTTCCTGGACACGGAGTACGGCCAGAACGTCGGCAACGCCATGAACACCGCTGTCGTGAAGCTGATGGCCGGCCAGGGCAGCGCCGCCGACATCGTCTCGGCCACCAACGCCGCTGCCGCGAAGGGCTGAGTAAGCAACAATGAGCGAAACCCTGGGTACTGAAGCAGCCATCGGCCGCCAGTCGCAGGGCACGCCCGGGGTCGGGGGCGCGGCTGAGTCCGCGTCCCCGACTCCGCCGCGAGCGGCTGGGCGCCGCCGCGGCCGTGCCAGGATGCGGCTCGAGATCGCACTGCTGTCCGGGCCGGCGGTCATCATGTTCTTGGTGTTCGTGATCTTCCCGGTGCTGCTCGCGGCGTTCTACGGCTTCTACCGGTGGCACGGCTACGGGGCGCCCACCGACTGGGTCGGTCTGAACAACTACAAGCTGATCCTCACCGATCCTGCGTTCCAGCAGGTCCTGTGGCACACCGGCCTGATCCTGGTGCTCTCCCTGGTCATCCAGGGTCCGCTGGCGATCGTCCTCGCGCTCCTGCTCAACCAGAAGATCCGCGGCCGCTCGGTGATCCGCGTGCTGATCTTCGTGCCGTACGTCATCTCCGAGGTCATCGTCGGCACCGGCTGGAGCCTGATGCTCACGAGCAACGGCGCCGTCAACGACCTGCTGCAGCACATCGGTCTGGGTTCGTTGCAGGCCGAGTGGCTCGCCAACCCGAAGCTGGCGCTGTGGACGCTGATGGCGATCATCTCGTGGAAGTACATCGGCTTCGCGGTGATCCTGATGCTCGCCGGACTCCAGTCGATTCCTGACGAGCTGTTCGAAGCCGCCGCCATCGACGGCGCCTCCTACTGGCAGATCCAGCGCCGCATCACGCTGCCGCTGCTGGGGCCGACCATCCGCATCTGGGGCTTCCTGTCGATCATCGGCTCGCTGCAGCTGTTCGACCTGGTCTACATCATCTGGGGACCCTACGTCTCGGGAACGGCCGGGACCTCGACCATGGCGATCTACATGGTCGCCCAGGGCCGCAACGCGGGGAACTACGGCTACGGCAGCGCCATCGCCGTCGTGATGTTCCTCATCTCCCTCATCGTCGCGCTGGTCTACCAGCGCTTCGTCCTGCGCCGGGACCTCCAGGGCGCCGTCACCGAAGGAGCCCGCTGATGAGCGCGACCAGCGCCAACTCCTGGTTGTCGTCCGCCGGGGAATCGGATTCGCCCAGCGGCCGTCGCAAGAAGCGTGACCGGCCGCAGAAGTGGGGGAGCCCGTTCACCTACTTCGTCGCACTGCTGTTCATCGGCGTGTGCATCGCACCGGTCCTCTACATCGTGCTGGGCGGCTTCCGCACCAACTCGCAGATCACGACGAGTCCGGCGGGCCTGCCGAGCCCCTGGGTGTTCAGCAACTACGCCGACGTGCTGACGTCGACGACGTTCTGGGGTGAGTTCGCCAACTCCGTCATCGTCGCGCTGGGGAGCACGCTGGGCATCGTCGTCCTCGGCCTGATGGTGAGCTTCGTGCTCGCCCGCTACGACTTCAGGCTCAAGGGCGCGATGTACTCCCTGTTCGCCGCCGGCCTGATGTTCCCGCTGGTCATCGCGATCACCCCGCTGTACATCGTCATCAAGGACCTCGGCCTCACCGACAGCCTGTTCGGAGTGATCGTCCCGCAGATCGCCTTCGGCCTGCCGACCACCGTCATCATCCTGGTGCCGTTCCTCCGGGCGATCCCGAACGAGATCGAGGAGGCGGCCGCGATCGACGGCGCCAGCCGGCTCGGGTTCTTCTGGCGCATGGTGATCCCGCTGTCGCTGCCCGGCGTGGTGACCGTGGGCATCCTCGCGTTCATCGGCAGCTGGAACAACTACGTCCTGCCGCTGTACATCCTCAACTCGCAGGCGAACTACACCCTGCCGCTCGGCGTCCAGGCGTTCTCCTCGCAGTACTCCACGGACACCGCGAAGGTCCTCGCCTTCACGTCGCTCGCCATGCTGCCCGCACTGATCTTCTTCACGATCTTCGAGAAGAAGATCGTCGGCGGCCTGACCGGTGCCGTGAAGGGCTGATCTCCCACTGCTGCCCCCGCCGTCTCCGCGGCGGGGGCACTGTCACATGGACGGGTGGAACCTGCTGAGCGCCCACATGATGAGGAGGTCGAGGGTCATCATGGTGATCGCCCACGCCGGGTAGTACGGCAGGAACATGAACTGGGTGACCAGGCTGATCCCGGCCAGGGTCAACCCGGCCCAACGGGCCCAGCCCCTGTCCGCCAGCACCCCGACGCCGGCGACGAAGAGCGCCACGCCCACGACGAGGTGGATCCAGCCCCAGGCCGTGAGGCTGAAGTAGTAGGCGTACCGCGCCGGGGAGAACAAGTGGTCGCGGGCGATGCCGGTGACGCCCAGGAGGATGCTGATCGGCCCGCTCACCAGCAGCGCGATGCCGGCGAAGAAGGACGCACCGGTCAGTGCCTCGTGGCGGCCCGCGTGCTCGTGCCGTCCGTCGGGTACCGCTGTCATGGCTGGCACCTTTCTGCTCTGTCGCCATCAGGACACGCCGTCAGCGCGGGACGGGCACGGCGCATCCTCCACACTTCCTCCCCACCGAGGGCCCCGCGACCCCGGCTCGGCCAGGCGAGGGCAGTCCCCGCCACCAGCACAGTGGTGAGTGACCGCGGCCCTATGCGGGGGTGTTGCGGTACGGGTGGTCGCCGAACTCCGTGAGGCCGCCTTCTGGCGTGAGCGCCTCGATGTAGTGCTGTGGGGCGTGGTCGTCGATCTGGTACCCCATCGACAGCGCGTGCAGCGCGGAGATCCTGCCGGTGAGGAAGGAGAGGCCGGAGGAGAGGAGGCCGACGACGCCGTGCATCTGCTCGCTCTTCCTCAGGCGCGGCGTCCAGGCACCCCGGTCGAAGGCGTACTCGCGGCCGAAGTGCGCGAAGGAACCGGCGTCTCGCGGGGGGACGTGGGGGACGGGGTCCTTGCGGTAGACGAAGCGGACGACGTTGTCGCGCAGGGCTGCGATCGCGTCGCAGCCCTGCGCGAGTTCGGGGCTGCCGACCATCGGCTGTCCGAAGGTGTAGGTCGCCTTGTGCACGTCTCCGAGAGCGGCGTGCTGGTTGTCGTCGGTCATGAGCAGGATGGTGTGGATGGCTGCGATCGCGCCGCCCAGGCTGTGTCCCGTGATGTAGAGGGCTTCCATCGGCTGGAGTGCCGGTGTCTTCGGGCCGGGGTGGGTGGTGCCCTTCGGAGCGGTGATCGGCAGGCCCTGCTTCGCCCGGAGCAGGGCCTCGGTGATCTTGTACCGGGTGGCTCGCGTGTTGCGGTAGAAGCCGCCGTGCACGTCGCACGGTTCTCCGCCGACAGTGAGGGCGATCTTGCTACGGGCCAGGTCGGCATCCGCCAGCCAGCTGATGAGGCCGGTGGGCTGGGTTCCCCGGTAGGCGAGGATGACGACGCGCCCGCTGGCGCTCTGGACGAGGAAGGCCGTGGAGGCGATGAACATGGCGTCGACGTACGTGCCGATCATGCGGCAGCGATTTCCCTCGAGTCCGAGCCTGGCCATCATGGTGGCGACCGTGCCGGCGTCGGAGTAGGCGTAGCCGGCGCACGTGGCGAGGGTGCGGGCGACAACCCGGTCGGGATGGGTGACGCCGGGCTGGATCGGGTCCGCGGGGTGGATCAGGCGCTCGGTCAGGTCGTGGTAGACGGGGAAGACGCCCTTCGCCGCGGGGGTGAGCGGGCGCAGCGCGGCCAGGGGCGGTGCTTCGGCGTCCTGGACCCAAAGGCCGTCCTCGGCGCGGACGTTGGGGGCCATCGTCAGGGGTGTGGGCATGGCGCGTGCCTCCAGGAACGGCGCTCGGCTGCTCCCTACTGTGAGGCAGCGGCGGGTTGGGGCCGTGCCGTGCCGCTCCGGACGCGGGCAACTTCGCTCTTTCGGTCGCTTTGGACCGGGTCGTCGACGGCTGCGTCCGGTGCTTCCGATGTTGTGTCGCTTCCCTCGCGCTTCGCCACGACGGTCGAGCAGGTGGCCGGCCGCCCCGCCGGTGGCCGGCCACCTGCTCGCCGACGGCCTGTCAGTTCACCGTGCAGGCGGTCTTGTTCACCGTGAACGACGCCGGTGCGGCGCTGCTGGTCGTCCAGGTGGCCTGGTAGCCGAAGGAGGCCGACCCTCCGGGCGCGACGGTGGCGTTGTAGCTCAGGTTGCCGGCCGTCACGCCGGTGCCGCTCTGGCCGACCGTGGCGTTCCACGCGTTGGTGATCTTCTCGCCGTCGGGGAGGGTGAACTGGGCGGTCCAGGAACTCCAGGCGCTGGAGCCGGTGTTGGTGAGGGTCACGTTCGCTGTGAGGCCCCCGGACCAGACGTTGGGGGTGTAGGTCACCGCGCAGGACACGCCGGTGGCTGAGGGACCGGTGGTCACCGCGACCGTTCCGGAACGGGTGGAGCGGTTGCCCGCGGTGTCGCGGGCGTAGACGGCGAAGGTGTAGGTCGTCGAGGGGGTCAGGCCGGACAGTGTGGTCGCGTTCGTGGTCGGCTGGGCGACGACGGTCTCGGTTCCGCCCGTCAGGGAGACGACGTCGTAGCCGGCGATGCCGGCGGCGCTGGTCGACGCGGCCCAGGTCAAGGTGGCTGCGGTGGCGGTGACGCCGGAGGCGACCGGGGTGCCCGGCGTGCTGGGCGGGGAGATCGCACCGCCCGGCTGGAGCGTGATCACGGCCGCCGAATAGGGCGCGATGCTCTGGGACGAGGCACTGCCGGTCGAGGCGGTGCTGATGCCGTTACCAGGAGGAGCGAGCGTGGCGACGGAGGGGGCGGTGGCGGCCGGGGTGAAACCGGCGTAGCCGAGGGCCACGTTGTAGGTGTTGGCGGGATCGTCGTTGACCAGCAGGACGCGCAGCGTCCCGTCGGGCGCCTTCGCCGCGTACGCCTTGACCAGCGACTGGTTGGACGAGGCGGCGACCAGGGTGTCACCGGGGTGGATGAACCTGCTCAGCAGTTGCATGCCGTAGTAGGCGGGGAACGGCGTGTCCACCGCCGGCTCGCAGACCTGGGAGCCGTTGACGGTGCCGCAGCTCGCGTCCGACAGGATCCCGTAGTCGCCGTAGGTGGCGGTGCCGTAGAGGGAGGAGCCGTTGTCCCCGGTGGTGACGATGCCGTTGTGGATCTGCCACCAGTCGACACCGGCGACCCCGTTCTGCAGCCAGCCGAGGTAGTCCTGCGCCAGGAAGAGAGCGTTGACCTGGCTCAGGGTCTGCTTGCCGGGGTTGCTGGACACCGAGTTGGTCTCCGTCACCATGATCGGCAGAGTCGAGCTGCCCGCGTACTGGCCCAGCTGCGACCGCAGGGTGGAGACCATGCCGGGGATCTGCGCCGACGCCGACAGCAGGGTGGCGTCGTCCGGTCCGGGCGGGCCGACACTGGTCGGGTTCTGCGGGTACCAGTGGACGTCCGCGAAGCCGATCTGCCCGGCCAGCGCCGTCATCACGGTCTGGTTCCAGGGCTGGGGACTGCCTGCCGAGGTCTGGCCGTCGGGCCAGTTCCCGGGGGCGGTCAGCACCACGCCGACCACGATGGAGGGGTCCACGGCCTTCATCGCGGAGATGTAGGCCTTGACGTTCTGGGCGTAGACCGCCGGCCCGCAGTTCGTGGGACTGCTGCCCGCGGCGCAGTGGCGGTCGGGCTCCCAGCTGCCGCCGTAGGTGCCGTTGCCGTACACCTCGTTGCCGATCTCCCAGTACTTGATCCCGTAGTGGTGGGTGACATTGGCGTAGCGCACCCAGTCGGCGGCGAGCTGCGCCCCGGATTCGGCGGGGCTCTGCGTCGCGCCGACCGCGTCGCCGGTGCCGTAGTTGACGGTGACCATGCCCTGCGCACCGGTCTGGCTGAGCAGCGTGGCGTACTGGTCGAAGCTCGTGGGCCAGGTGTTGCCGGAGACGACGTCGGAGTTGTTCTTCCAGTCGTAGGTGTCGGCGGAGGTTCCGCCGGGGAAGCGGATGAGCCCCGTTCCGGCCGACTTGAGCAGCCCCGGTACCGCGGCGTCGGTCAGGGCCGCGTCGTAGACGGAGCCGTTGGTGCCGATCGCTGTGGCCGGGACCGTGGCGAGGGCTTGCCCCGCGTTCACCGTCGCCGTCGCGGCCTGGCCGGCGGCGGCGACGGCGGTTCCGGGACTCAGCCCTGTCAGTGTGATGCCGCCCAGACACATGGACAGCAACAGAGCTGTGGTCGCCGCCCGACGGCGCCCGCCGGAACGTTGTCCTATCCGCATACCGCTCTCCCGTGACGTGCCGGATCCTGAGGCGTTGCCCCGGGGAGCGATGGTGAGCAAGGGTTCGTCGACGGTCAATTGCCGGAGCGGCCGCGAGGCGTGCAGCAGCGACGACGCGCGAGGCAGCGTGAAACGTACAGAGCAGAGCGTGGCGCTGCGGGGCCTTGCCGTGGGTGGGGGCAGCCGGGGCATCGCGGCGGGGCTGCCGTGTCCCAGCCGTAGGCCGGCTTGCCTGCGATGCCGATCAACTGCCTGTCGGTCAGGCGGTGTTGTTCAAGTTGTGCCGACAGGAGTCGGGCGATCTTGTGCGGCGCGGCCGGTTGCTCTGGCGTCCGTGGCGATACGTCGGCGGAGGAACCGCCCCGCCGCCAGGGGTAGTCGGCGGCGGGGCGTGATCAGCTGGCGGTGCAGGTGATCGTCGGGGCGACGGCGTTGCCCGAGGCGGTGAAGCCCAGGTTGGTGGTGGCTCCCGCGGCCAGCGAGCCGTTGTAGGAGGCGTTGGTCACCGTCTCCGACGCGCCGGACTGGGTCAGGTTGCCGCTCCACAGGCTGGAGATGGACTGGCCGCTCGGCCAGGTCCAGGTGAGCTTCCAGCCGGAGATCGCGGCGGAGCCTGCGGTGACGTTGATGGAGCCGTTGAAGCCGCCGGTCCAGCTGCTGGAGGTGGTGTAGCTGGCGGAGCAGCTCTTGGTGCCGGAGCCCGGGCTGGTGGTCGGGGTCGGCGTCGGGGTGGGGGTGGGGGTCGGGGTGGCGCTGCTGCCCCCGCCGCCGGAGGTCACCGTG
>NZ_JBHSQJ010000171.1:0-6655 GCF_042658505.1 Streptacidiphilus monticola
TCGCCGTTGGAGCGGAGGAAGGCGTGTGCGGCGGCGACAACGTCGCCGTGGAAGGCGCGGTGGAACTGTTCGGGCGTGATCCGGTGCTGGGGGAACTCGGGGCCGTAGAAGCTCCACACGCCGTCGTGGCCGGTGCCGTAGCGGGTGTTCAACTGCTCGACGTAGAACGCCCCGGCGGCCAGTGCGTGGATGGCCTCGACGCACAGGGCCGCTTCGCCGCCCTCGTTGATTTCGGGGACGGCGGCCACGATGGCGTCCACGTCCCGCAGGTCGGCGCTGACCTGCCCGTTGACCAGGGCGCGGGCGTAGCGGGCAGTGTCGCGGGCGATGGTCCACGTCCACCGGTCCACGTAGGAGCGGATCACCTTCTGCACGGCCGCATGGTCGACCGGCGCGGCGGGGTCCAGGACCAGCGCGTCGATGGCGCGCAGGAACGCGCCGACCTCGCGCAGGACTTCGCGCCGGCGGGCTGCAGCCCACCCGCCGCTGAGGATGGTGTCTCCGTCGGGGCGCACCAGGTCCCACGTGGTGGGGTGCTCGCCCTCGGGCACGGGCATCAGGTCCGGGCCCAGGTGCAGGAACGCGGGGCTGAGGTCGGGCAGCCACACCCGCACCTGCGCGGCCCAGTGGCCGCCGCCCATGTGGGCGGACTCCGCCGGGATGCCGCGCTGGGAGAGGTAGCGGGCCAGCTTGCGTGCCTGCTTGCGGGTGGTGGCCATGCGGGAGTCCTCCTCGGGATACGGGTGGTGACGGGGCGTCAGTCAGGCAGCGGCAGGGAGCGCGCGGCGAACCAGTCGTTGAGCAGTTGGACAACATCGCCGCCCGCCCACCCGTCCGCGCCGTTGAACTGGGCGGCGAGCTGGCGGTGCAGCTCCTCAACGTCCGGGCAGCAGCGACGGCCGGTGGAGGTGGCCTCGGCGTGGGCGAGTCGGACGGCGGCGCGCACCAGCAGCGTGCGGGCTTCGGTCTCCTGCTCGGCGCGCTGCTGCGGGTGGGGGATGCGTTCGGTCCAGGACAGGGCGCGGGCCGCCCAGTTGACGGCGGCATGCAGCCACCGCTGCGTTTCGTCGGGGTCGGCGTCGGCGGGGATCTGGTCCAGGCAGGAACGTGCTGTGGCCAGCAGGTCGGCGACGTGTTCGGCGGCGGTGACGTCGGCGCTCACGGCTGCTCTGCGGCTGGGAGGGGGTGGGCGGTGATGACCTCGTGGATGGCGCGGATGCTGGGGGCGTCGTGGGCCTTCGGCTGGGTGGGGGTGTGGGCGATTCCGGAGCGGAACAGGCGTAGGCGGCCGTGGGGGAGGTCGCGGTTGTGCCAGGTGAGCCGGTACCACCAGTACGGTCCGGGGCCGTCGTCGGCACCGGCGCGGCGTCCGACCTGGACGGTCAGGAAGGGGACTTCGGCGCTTTCGGTGTCCCACTGGAGCAGGGTGCGCCAGCCGTGCGTGCGGGCGTGCTCGACGAGCCGGGCGACCTGAGGCGGGATCGTGTAGCCGTCCGGCGGTGTCGTGGGGACGGGCTGAGTGGGCGTCATCGCGGTTCTCCTGGTGGTGGCCTCGGAGGGGCCGGTGGTCTGCGCGTTCCAGCGGTCGGCGGGGACGGGCGGCAGGTTCGGGTAACGGGTGGGCACGGGGCTCTCCTGGGTCTCGTCAGATCAGTGGCGTGGGCGCGGCGCCCGGCGTGCGGGCGTGCGGACGGGCGGGGTGGTGACGGTGAAGCCGCGGCGGCGCAGTGCGGCGGTGGTGAGGGCGATGCGGCGTGGGTCGGCCGGCTGTCCGGCGGTGCCGGGCAGCCGCCACCGCCCGTCGGGGCGGGGCCGCCATCCGATCGGCCGGAGCACGGGGGCGACCTGGTCGCGCGGGTGCGGGCACTCCAGCTCGGTCCCTGCGGCGGTGGAGTGAGTGAGCGTCAGCACTCCCGCTCACCCCCAGCGGTCGGGGCGGGGCGCTGCCACTGCTCCGGCGGGACATACGGGGGGTCGTAGGGGCTTGACCCGTTCGGGCACTGGGGGCGGCACGGGCTGCCGGGCGGGGCCTGGCAGTCCTCGCACGGCTCCTCGTCGGGATACAGCACGGGAGTTCCTCCTCGGGGCGGGGCGGGGCGGGGCGGGGGCGCAGCGTGCGGGCTGCGCCCCCGGTGGTGGTGGGTTAGTCGTCCTCGGTGGGTGGGGCGCTGTCGCGCCACGCTTGGGCGGTGCCGTGTGCGCCGAGGGCGTCCAGCACTTCGGCCAGTGCGCCCCTCTCGGACTCGGACAGGAAGGGCGGGAGGTTGAACAGCGCGCCGTGGCGGCCGAAGCGGTGCGCGAACTCCAGGGCGACGTGGGTGGGCACGATCGGGCCGCTGGTGGTCTCGGGCTCCATGAGGGCCTGGTACAGCCAGTCCTCGGTGGCGGCTCGGACCGCGCGGGCCTCGGCCAGCCGCCGGGCCAACCGCTCCTCCTGGCGGCACTGGTCGGCCAGCTGCTCACGGATGTACTTCGCCTGCTGGGCACGGGTGATGGCGCGGGGGTGGGGCCTGTGGCCGGGGCACTGCGACGCGGGGTGTCCCTGCCGCATCGTGCGGGCGGCACCCGGGGCGTGGTGCTCGCAGTGCGGGTCCGCGCGGGTCGGGTCGACCAGTCCGCACGGCTCCTTCTTGCAGCGGCACAGGTCCTCGATCCACACGTCCCCGTGCTCGCCCCGGCCGGTGTGCCACGCCTCCGGCTCCGGGTCGGGCGCGGGCTCGCTCGGCTGCTCGGGCTGGGCGGCCTCGCTGGTGGCCGGGTGGGGGCCGGGGCAGCGGTCGGGGTGGTGGGCCTGGCGCATCGTGCGGGCGTACTTGGGGTGGTGCTGGCGGCAGTCGGGGTCCGCGCTGGGTTCGTCGACAAGTCCGCACGGGGCCTTCGGGCACGGGCAAGCCTCCTCGGTCATCAGCCCGTGCCACGCGCGGGCGACGTGCCGGTGATAGGGGTTGGCCGGGGCCTCCTGGTCGGCCTGCGCTTCGACCGGCGCGGGCTCGGTCTCCTCGACCGGCGGGGCGTCTCCCGTGGCCGGAGTGGCGGGCTCACCCTCGATGGGCGTGGCTTCCTCGACCGTGGCGGGGGCCTCGTCCGGCTGGGCCTCGGGCTTGGTGAGCGGTGCGGGCGTCTCCTGCGGCTCGGGCTCGGCCTGGGGCTGGGGGGTGGTGCCGGTGAAGTGGGCGACGAGTGCGGCGAATTCGTCCAGCGCGGGGTTCTGCACGGGGGCTCCTCGGGGGTGTCTGTGCGCGTGTGGGAGGGGCCGGGCCGGGCGCGTGGTGCGCCCGGCCCGGTGGTGGGGGAGGGGTGGGTCAGACCAGCGCCATGGCGGTCAGGGCCTGGCCTTCGAGCTCGTACGCGGCGTCGCCGTCGGGGAGGGTCTGGGCGGTGGCGGTGATGGCCTGGAGGATGCCTCCGGCGGTGACCTGGCCTCCCCGGATGAAGTGGTTCAGCACGGACTCGCGCACGGTGTCGGTGAACTTGAGCCGCTTGGAGATCACTTCGACCGTCTTGGCCGGGTCGGTGACCGGCTTCCCGGCCTGCTCCTCGATCTCGCGGAGCTTGGCCTCGACGTAGGCGCGGTCCAGGAAGGTGGCGACGGCGTCCCGGCTCTGCGCGGTGATGAGTTCGACGTTCTTGCGCTGGGTCTCGTGGGACCAGCGGATGATGCCGTGGTCCAGCTTCGCCCCCACGTGGACCTCGCGGATGACGTCCTTGGTGATGGTCAGGCCGTTGGTGCACACCTGGACCACGATCCGGGGCGTGATGGTGTAGGCACCGTTTCCGACCTCGCTGTTGGCGATGACCAGTCCGGCGGACACGATCGGCAGGTCGTCCCCGCTCTGGCCGGTGAACGGGGAGCGGTATCCCTTGAGCAGGGCGGGGGCGTGCGCGCGGACCTCCTCGGACTCGATCCGCACCACCATGCGACGGTCCGTCAGATCGCAGCCGGTGATGGTGACCTCGTGCCCGGACTCCTTGATCCCGCCCAGCACGGCCAGCAGCACGTCAAGGTTGTCGATCACCTTGAACTGGTCGGAGACGAACGCGCGCAGCGTCCCGGGCTCGTCGCGCTTCCCGGTGAAGGTGCGCAGCATGAACCGTCGGGAGGCGGCCTCACGGGCCAGCCACGCGTTCACGTTCGCGTCGTACAGGTCCGGCACTTCGGCCCGCATCCGCCGCAGGTACGCCAGCGGAATCCGCAGCTTCTCCGAGATCCCCTCGTCCGCGACCTCGGTCGGACGGAACCGGTCGTGCAGCGTCACCCCGTCCGCCGTGATCTCCGGCTCCACCCCCGCCACCCGGATGATCCCGCCCTCCGACCGCAGCGCACTCGCGTTCACGACCATGTCCAACTTCCGCCCCTGCTGCGCGGTGAGGGCCTGCGCGATGTCCGCGAGGGAGGCGTTGCGGGCCGGGCCGGTCCCGCCCTCCTGCGGCGTCACAACGGCGGCACGGGCGGTCAACTGCTCCTGCATGTTCCTTCTCCTTGCTGATGCGGGCTGCCCGGCTGCCATTCCGGGCTGATTCGATAATGCATGAAATTTGGGATGGGGGCCACCGATTTTCGGGGGTGGCCCCCGTGGGGGCGTGCGGGCGCGTGGCGCGGCCCGGGGGGCCGGCCTGGCGGGGTGGGTCAGTGGCCGGCTGCGGCCGGTTCCCACCACTGGCCGGGCAGCGCGGTGACGCTGCCGGGGTTGACGCGGGAGAGGTGGCGCTCCGTGCCCTGGTAGAGGGTGAGGTGGACGCGGGTGCGGCCGGTGGCGGGGTCGGCGGTCTCCTCGACGGGCCTGCACCCAGTAGGTGCCCCACGCGCCGTAGCGGCTGCCCTGGTACTTCACGAACTGCCCAACCGGGGGGACTTCGGGTTCGGCCAGTGCCGTGCACACGCCGACGGCCGCGCTGCGCAGGGGGACGTGCGCGCCGCGTTCGGCGGGTCCGGGATCGCCGAAGCGGGTACCAAGCACGTACCCGAGGATGAACGCCCGGCGGGCGTGGGCCTCGGCCCTACGGGATCGGACCGGGGCGGCGGAGCGGGCCAGCACGCGGCGAACGATCACCTTCCACGCGGCGGTGGCCTGCTCCTCCTCGGCGCGGGTGTAGGGCATGGGCGGGCGCGCGTGGGTGGGGTGCGGATCGACGTAGGGCGGCGTGGTGGTGCTCATGGGTTGTGTCTCCTGCTGCTCGGGGTGGGCGGGGCGGCCGGATGGCCGCCCCGCGTGGGCCTTGCGGCGGGGTTAGATCAGGGCGCGGGTGCGCAGGAACTCGGTGACGCAGTAGGCGATCTGGCGGGCGTTGCTGGTGCGGCGGTCTGGGCGGACGGCTCCGAGGATGCGGCGGCCGGTCTCGGCCTCGTGCAGGATGCTGAACTCGAAGTCCTCGGCCGGGGGCATCACGACCAGCACGGGACCGGCGTGGCTGGGAAGCTGAATGGCTGTCAGGTTCTCGTCCTGGTCGTGCAGGATGCGCGCGCCCTCCAGGAGGGAGGGAAGCGGCAGGTAGGTAGCGATCTCCAGCGCGAGCAGCGACGCCGGGGTGTTCGGGCCGGACGCGACGGCACGGACAACGCCACCCTTGATCACGATCTCCACGAGGGAAGTCCTCTCTGTTGCTGATTCGGGCTACCGCCTCGGTGCCACCCGGGCGGTTTCGATAAAGCAAATATAGCGGATCGGGGATCACCGCGCAGCGGTTTTCCGGCCCCGCGCCGAAATTCACCCGGACGGCATGCCACGGTCCTGCCGTCCGCCCCTCCGTACCCCCTGCCGCACCCCTCTCCGTACCGTCCTCCGCACACCCCTCCGCAGGGCATCCGGCACTCGTCGGGACAGAGTGGCAACTTCCCTGCTCAGGACGGGTTCTGCGAACCTTCGCGATGCTGACAACCCCCTCTGCGCGCCCCTTCTTCTCCCTGTCTGAGTGGAGGGAGGGAAGGGAGTCGGCGGGGCGCGCGTCGGGGGTTTGGGGGTGGTTCTCTCTGCGCCTCGGTGCGGCGGGCGCGTGCCGTGCGTGGCGTGTCTGCTCGGCTCTGCCGTCCCGGTCTGGTGGCTCGTCAGGGCTTGTGTGGGTGTGGGTGGTTGGCGGGGCTGCTGTGCGGCCCGTCCGGGCCGCGCTCCGGTGTGCTGGGGCTGGCTGGGCCTTGTGTGGGTGCTGCTGGTGTGTGCGGGCTGTGCTGTCGGGCTGGGCGGGCTGGTGTGTCCGGCCCGCGCTTTGGGGTGTGGGCTGTCTGTGCGGCCCGTCGGGCCGCACCCGGTCCCGTCCTGCCGGGCCGCGCCCCCGTCCCGTCCTGCCGGGCTGGGCCCCGTGCGCGGGTGGGGGTGTCGGGCCGGTCCTGTCCGGTCTGGGGGTGGGCTGGGGGGTGTGTGCGGGTTGGCCGGGTGGGCTTGTACCGGGGATTCGCGTCACTTCCCGGGGCCGTATGGCCCCACCCCCCTCCACCCAACACCCGTACCCCCCACCACGGTTACCGGTAGGCAAGGCCGGGCGTCCGCCCGGCCCCCGAGTAGCTGGGCACGGTGACGTCACGTCAACTCCCGTACCCCCGGCCCCGGATGGGGCCGGGGGCGCGGTAGGGCAGGCCGGGCGGGACGGGGTTCGGCATGCGGCCCCGTATGGGGCCGCCCCGCGCAGGTTCGGCATGCGGCCCCGTATGGGGCCGCCCCGC
>NZ_JBHSQJ010000172.1:0-6158 GCF_042658505.1 Streptacidiphilus monticola
TAAGCACTTGGTCGCAGGTTCGAGTCCTGCCGGGGGCACCCGTGCCATCCTGGCGAAGCCGCGCTTTGAGGAGAGCGGCTGCCGGGCTGGCCGGCGCGATCGCTTTATGTGGTCGGTGAAACGGTCGACGCAGGTACCACCTGGCCGGCTGACGGAGGTGGCTCCGCTTTCGGTAAGGGCGCAGCTGCATCCAAGATCATTCTCGGGCGTGGACCTGGCGGCCGGCGTCCTGCGCGGCGTGGGCAGACGTCGATCGGGCCAGAGGGCCGGCTTTCGGCAGCGCCGGGGTGATTCACAGGCACACCGCGATCGTCCAACGGGCCGATGGGAGCCCTGAGCAGGCGCGGGGTGGGCACGAATTGAGTGATTCCAGTTCACAGGAGCCCGTTGTATGGCACCATCCGGCGGATGTTGTTCGAGAACTTTCCGCCGCCCGTCGGAGCCGTGACCACCCGTCAGGAGCTGGCGCAGTCACTGGGCTTGGCGAGCAGCCAGTCGTGGACTGGTGGGATCATCGCCGTCGACCGAGCCCGCCAGGTGCTGGTGTTCTCTGACCCTGCGGAGGGGGTCAAGCATGGTTACACTTTCGATGGTTGGGTGCCAGATGGGGACGACTTTGGGCCGCTCTACCTCTATACAGGTGCGGGCCCGACTGGTCATCAGAAGCTGTCAGGAGCCAACGCACCCTTGCTGACCCTGGCTGAGAAGGGTCGGGACCTGCACCTCTTCGTCGCCGACGGCAAGGTTCCAGGCACGGGGACGAAGTATCAGCGCTACGTCGGTCAGATGGTCATGGATCGCCAGCCCTACGAGGAGCGTTGGAATGTCGACCGGGAGGGTGCTCTGCGACGTGTCTATGTCTTTCGGATGCGACCAGTTGATCAGCAGGTGGTCGTTCACGAACAGGACTTGATGCCCCCGGCGCCCCGGACAACCTCTCTGCTGATCCCAGCGACGGTGAACACTGCGACGTTCACATATGCAGAGCAGCACTCCACCGACGAGGCCACCCTGGGATGGCAGGAACCTCGAGTGGTTCGCCGGCGAGAAGGCGCGCTCCGTACGGCGTTTGAGGAGCGTCTTGTGGCCCTTGGCCACGAGGTCGGGACCTATCAACTTCAAATACGGGGTGAACGCGGCGTCTTCACCACCGATCTGTTCGACGCCACGGATAAGGTGCTCTTCGAGGCTAAGAGCAGCAGTAGTCGCCACGCGATCCGCGAGGCAGTGGGCCAGCTGATGGACTACCGGCGGCACATATCCGCTCCCGGACTTCGCTGTGCGGTACTACTTCCCGAGCGGCCCAATGATGACCTCCAGAACTTCCTGCAGAGCGTCGGAATCGCATCGGTTTACCGAGATGGAGACGACTTCGCCGGGTACCCCCTGGTCTGAGCAGGCCACCCGTGTGCGGACGGACGTACCTGCACTGACCGACGTCATCCGCGCCGAGGGGAGCATGTGCGGCGAGGCCAGCGGAACTGATGCCGCCTTGGTCGCGTCACACGGGCATGGCGACAGACACGAGTTGGACGGGCGAACTCCCGCCGCCCGTAACGGGTGTGCCCGTGGAGACGGGGTCCCCGGGTGAGCCGGGGAAGCGGAGGGGAGTCGCGGTGCTGATCGGGTTGCTGCTGCTCGCGGCGGTGGCGGTCGGGTTGGTGTTGCTGCTCGGTTCGGCTGCTGATGCGGTTGGCGGCTGCGGCGGGGGTTAAAGGGGGGCAGGTGGAGAGAGCCCGTCAGCCCAGCAGGTAGGGGAGGCGGTCGCGGAGGAAGGTGCGGGGGAACTCGTCGCGCAGGCGCCAGAGTCCGGCGTCGAGGACGAAGTGCGCCATCACTGCTCCCAGGTAGGCCCCGTAGAGGGTCCGCGACGTGGGGCCGCCGCCGTGGAGGTGGGAGGCGAGGTTGAGCACGATGCCCAGCAGCAGCGCGATGTTGACCAGCAGGGTGAGCGAGATCAGCCGCGGCATCCGGCCGCCGCCGTCGCCGCCTGCGACGAGGCCCAGCATCAGCAGGTACTGGAAACCGTGCGCGACCGTCAGCCCGGCGACGGCCGCGTAGGGGGAGTTGAAGAGGAACACGGGCAGGAAGAAGGCCAGAGCGGTCCCCTGCAGGCCGACGACCTGCCACGGCCGGGTGTCGCGCGGGCGGCGCAGCAGGCAGGCCGTGCCGACGACGACCGCGAGCGCGAACAGCCCAGCGGCGTAAGGAAAGAGACGCGGCAGCAACGACGGCGTGTCCTGGCCGAGTTGGAGCAGTGACGGGCGGCAGAGCAGGCCCGCCGTGCCCGCCAGGCCCGCCGCGACGATGGATCGGCGTTCCTCGCGGCGCAGGGGGCCGGTGCCGTAGGCGGCGTGGGCGAGTGCGGCGAGGCCGAGGTTCTGCTTCTGGAAGTGGACGAACTGCCAGGCGAAGAACGCGAGCAGCAGCAGGGTGAACGCCCCGCGCGGGACCAGCGCGCCCAGCAGCGCCGTGCCGCCGACGAGGGCGGCCGGCGCGTACAGGTAACGCCCCGGGCGGGCGGCCATGAAACGGCGCACCTCGGGGACGGTGCAGAACCAGGCGCTTGCTGCGACATGCACGGATGACCCGAGGAACAGCACCGCGCCCAGGGCCGGGCCGGCCGGTGAGCCTGCGGGCGGGGCGGTGAGGACGGCGCCGGCGAGTGAGCCCAGGGTCAGGAGCAGGACGGTGCCGAGCCATGCGTCCCGTCGTGCGTCGTGGAGGGGACGGCTGCTGCGGGTCGCGGTGTCGGCGGCGGGCATCGCGCCAGCATAGGGCGGCGGGTGCCGGGGGCTGACGCGATGCGGAATCGGTGCCGCCCGACGTCCATGCCCGGGACGGGCGTTCGGCGGGTTCAGTCCCGGTGGTCTCGCGGGGAGTGGGCGGAGGCCGGATCCGGGGCGAAGAGTTCCGTCTGGACGGCGTCGGGCTGGTGGACCAGGTCCGTCAGCTCCGTCGGCAGTTCGTCCTGCCACGCCAGGGCCGAGCTCTCGCGGACCCGGGTCATGCTGCCCGGGCACAGGACCAGTGAGCGGGGAGCGGTCTTGTGGTCCCGGACGGCCACCCACCCGAGGGTCGTCGTGGGCACGCCCCCGTACACGCCGCCGCAGGTGGGGCACTGGATTCTGGGGAGTCTCGCCACCCGGTGATCCTAACCGTTCGCCCACCGCCCGAAGCCGGGAGTTGCCGGGAGCCTGGACAGCGGGTCCGCGAGCGGGCAGGCTGCTGCGGCATGACGGACCGTCTGTTCTGGACTATCGGCGCGGTCGCCGAGGACATCGCCGCCCTGCTGCGTGACTGCGCCACGCCCGACGCGCCGATCCCCGGTGCGGAGTGGACCGTCGCCGAGGCCGCGGCCCATCTCGCCCTCGCGAACGAGCTGATGGCCGACCTCGCCGCCGGAGCCCAGCGTCCCTACGGCGACGGCACGCCCGGCGGGCTCGCCGCCGCGAACGCGGCCTCGCTGGCGGCGTGGCCCGAGCGGGACGCCGGCCGGCTGGCGGACGCCGTGCTCGCGCACGCCCGCGCGTTCACCGCCGCCGCGGGGCAGCGGCCGCCGGAGACGCCGGTGGTGACCCCGATGGGGTCCATGGACCTGGCCACCCTCGGGTCCTACCTGCTCACGCACATGCTCGGCCACGGCTGGGACCTTGCCAGGGCGCTGCGGCGGCCGCACATGATGGACCGTCAGCGGGTGGAGCTGTGCCTGCCCTTCCTGCTCCTCGCGATGCCGCGCGTGGTGGACACCGAAGCCGTCCACGGGCTGACCGCCCGGTACACCATCGGCCTGCGCGGCGGCCGCCGCTTCGGCGCCGTGTTCGACGACGGCCGGCTCAGCGTGCACGAGCAGCCGTTGCCGCGTCCGGACTGCACCATCATCACCGAGCCGGTCTCCTTCCTGCTCATGGCACTGGGCCGACGCGGTCCTTGGTCCGCGCTGGCCCGCGGGGCCGTGCTGGCCTGGGGGCCCAAGCCGTGGCTGGCGCCCCGCTTCCCGCTCTGCTTCCGCGCGCCCTGACGAAGCGGTGACAGGGAGAGGGGACGACGCCGGCCGGGATCAGGTGGCCGCGCCCGGCGCTCCCGGGGAGACGAGTCCCGTCTCGTAGGCGAGGACGACGGCCTGGACCCGGTCGCGCAGTCCCAGCTTGGACAGGATCCGCGCCACGTGGGTCTTCACCGTCGTGGCGCTGAGGGTGAGCCGGTCCGCGAGTTCGGCGTTGCTCAGGCCGGTCGCCAGCAGGCGGAGCACCTCCAATTCACGGGGCGTCAGTTCGGAGAGGTCCCGGTGCACGGCGGCGCGTTCCTCGTCGCGGCGGGCGAAGCGCTCGATGAGCCGTCGCGTGATCGCGGGGGCGAGCAGGGCGTCGCCGCTGCGGACGAGTCGTACCGAGGCGACGAGGTGTTCGGGCGTCACGTCCTTCAGCAGGAAGCCGCTGGCGCCGGCGGTGAGGGCGGCGTAGACGTACTGGTCCAGGTCGTAGGTGGTCAGAATGATCACCTTGGTGTCCGGGTGCTCGCCCCCGCCGAGGAGGCGGCGCGTCGCCTCCAGGCCGTCCATGACGGGCATCCGGACGTCCATCAGCACCACGTCGGGACGGGTCCGCCGGACGGCGGACAGCGCCTCCTCGCCGTCCGCGGCCTCGGCGGCGACCTCGATGCCGTCCGCCGCGAGGATCATGCGGAACCCGGTGCGCACGAGCGCCTGGTCGTCGACGAGCACGACGCGCAGGGGCGTGCCGACGTTGGGCGCCGGCGCGGTGGCGGGGTCGGGCGCGGTGGCCGGCTGGGTCATGCGGGGGTCCTCCACGGCAGACGGGCGTCGATGCGGTATCCGCCGCCGATTCTCCGGCGCGCGTCGAGGGTTCCGCCATAGACGGCGAGCCGCTCCCGCAGCCCGAGCAGCCCGCGGCCGTTGCCGGTCGCGGCCTGCGGGCCGGGGACGCCGCCGGTGTCGGTGACCGTGATCTCGAGCCAGTCGCCCTGGTGACCCACCATCACCTGGGCGCTGCCGCCGACCGCGTGCTTCATGGTGTTGGTCAGCGCCTCCTGGACCACACGGTAGGCGGCGAGGTCCACCCCGGGCAGCAAGGGGGACGGCGGCAGCGAGACGTCGAGCTCGACGGGCAGCCCCGTCGCCCGGACCCGGTCCACGAGGGCGGTCAACTGGGCCAGTCCGGGCTGGGGTTCGAGTTCGCTGGGGTGGAGGGCCGCCGCGTCGTGCCCGGAGCCGGAGCTGTCCGGAGCCGCTGAGGTCGGGGGTGGGACTGCGTCCGGGGGTGTGGGGGCTGTCGCGGCCTTCGGGGCGGGTCGGGTGGCAGAGGCGGTTCCGCCGTCCGCCGCTGCTGCCAACAGGCCCATCACGTGGCGGAGTTCCGCCATCGCGGCCCGGCCGCCCGACTCGACCGCGAGCAGCGCCTCCTTGGCCTGCTCCGGCATCGTGTCCAGCACCTTGCGCGCCGCGCCCGCCTGAATCACCATCACGCTGACGTTGTGGGTGACCACGTCGTGCAGTTCGGCGGCGATGCGGGACCGCTCCTCCTCGACCGCCCGCCGGGTCGCCCCCTCCTGCTCGGCCAGTACCTGCTCCAGACGCTGCTGCCGCTCCTGCGCCTGCTGGCGCAACGTTCGTGCCACGCTGGCCAGGAAGCCGGCCAGCAGCACCACCACGAACGGCCCCGTCCAGCCCGGCAGCGGGTCCGCCTTGCGCAGCGACGTCGCCGCGGCGGTGGCCGCGAGGAGCGCGCCGGCCATCGCCTGCACCCGGTAGCGGCTGTGCGTGATCGCGCTGTAGGCGCCGATCACGCAGGCCAGCACGGTGATCCAGGAACCCCCGGAACGCAGCCCGATGGCCGCGGCAACGACGACGGCGAAGGACCCGAGCGGGTACACCCGGCGCAGCGCCAGCGGTGCGGTGGTCAACGCGGCGACGACCCAGGGTGAGTGGACGGCGCGCAGCAGCGAGCCGGGCGCCCCTGGTGCGACGGGCACGGAGGGGATGGCCGGGGCGCCGACCGGCAGCGGCCCGACCAGCGCCCAACCCATGGGGGACGCGACCACCTGATGGACGGCGAGCGCGGTGAGCACGACGGCGAGCAGGCCGTCGAGCAGCAGCGCCCGCCGCGACGGCGGGGGTCCCTGGGGTTCGGGTTGCAGCG
>NZ_JBHSQJ010000173.1:0-41893 GCF_042658505.1 Streptacidiphilus monticola
GGGGCGCCTCCCGCCGTGGGGGCACCCCCGGCCGAAGGCCGGGGGTGGGTGCGGGATCCTCGCGCCCCTGAGGGCGCCTACCGGCGCCCGCGGCGGCCCGACGCGTAGAAGGCGCAGCCGACCAGCAGGAAGGCGAGCAGCGGCACCACCTGCGAGAGGGTGTACTGCAGCCGCTCGCCGGCGAAACTGGTGGGCAGCGAGTCCGCGGGGTTGCCCGCCGTGCCGAACCAGCCGACGCCGAGGCCCGGCCAGATCAAGTCCGCGACGGTGAACGCGACCAGACCCGTCGTCAGGACCGTCACCGCCCACGCACCCGCCGTCCCGCCGGGGACCCGGTAGGGCCGGGGGGCGTCGGGGAACTTCCGTCGCAGGACCACCAGCGCCGGGAAGGTCACCACGTAGGAGACGAACGTCGTCGAGATCGCCAGTCCGAGTCCGGCGGCGAAGTACTTCTCGCTGTTGCCGTGCGTCAGGTTGAGCGCCGCGACCATCAGCAGCGAGGCCAGCACTCCCGAGAGGACGTTGACCCGCACCGGCGTGCCGCGCTTCTCGTCGATGACGCCGAGCCAGGCGGGACCCGCGCCGTCCGCGCAGGCGACGGCCTGGCCGCGGTCGCCGCCCATGGCCCAGCTGACGCCGCTGGTGAGCAGGCCGACGATCAGGCCGAGGGCCGCGATCGCGCCGAGCACGCTGCCCGCGCCGGTCAGCGTCACGGTGCCGTCGGCCGCGACGTTGCCGCCGTAGACCGTGAAGACGGCCTTGCAGGCGTCGATGAACCCGCCGAGGCTGCCGATCTGCCTGGCCGGGAGCACGAAGAGGATGCCGAGCACCGGTCCGCCGTAGAGCACGAAGGACGCGAGACCCGAGCGCAGGATGGACAGCGGGATGTCCCGGCGCGGGTCGCGCATCTCCTCCGCCGCCGCGCTGGGGAGTTCGAAGCCGACGTAGTTGAAGATCAGCACGGGGACCAGGCCGACGAACCCGGCATAGGTGGGCGTGAAGTCGTGGGCCGTCAGCCCGTGCACGCCGTGCCGGGCGGCGTAGACGGCCACCGACACCAGGAAGAAGCCGAGCAGCACGATCCGGGCGACGGCACCGGCGATGGGGACCCACTTGCCGAGCCGCACGGCGAGCAGCACGGCCAGCACCCCGGCCCAGATGAAGGCGAGCCCGGCGACGTAGCGCCACAGCCCGGGCAGCGGGGTGAAGAACTGCTCCCAGGTGGCCAGTGCGATCACGCACAGCGTGCCGCCGACCCACACGGGATTGGAGATCCAGTACAGGACCTGGTTGAGTCCGGCGACGAAGCGGCCGAAGGCGAGCCGGGTCCACACGTACGGGCCGCCCTGGACCGGGAACGCGGAGCCGAGTTCGGACACCAGCAGGCCGTAGGGGAGGAAGAAGACCAGGGCCAGGATCACCATCCAGCTCAGTCCCTGCGGCCCCTGGGCGGCGACCGACCCGATGGTGTCGAGTCCGACGACGGTGCAGATCAGGAAGAACAGCAGGTCGGTGCGGCGCAGATCCTTGCGCAGCCGGCCGCGTTGCTCGCTCCAGCCGCCGTCGAGGCCGGGCCCTTCGGGGGCCGGCGCGGGGACCGGGGCGGAGGCGTGGGTGGGGGTTTCGGCCATGCGCGACTCTCCTTCGAGCGGCGGACGACTATTAACTGAACATGCAGTTAGTAGTGGGCACTGTGGCCCCGGCCACACCGGCCTGTCAATACTCCGGGCGCACTCCGGGCAGGGGCAGCCGGATAGTCTTGCCGCCGTGGCGAGAGTGCGGTTGACCGTGGAGGCGCGGCGCGAGGAGATCCTGCGCGCGGCGGTGTCCCAGATCGAGGCCCGCGGCCTGGCCGCGTTGCGGATCGCGGACGTGGCACAGGAGTTGGGCGTCAGCAACGCCCTGGTCGTCTACCACTTCGCCAGCAAGGAGAAGCTGGTCGCCGCCGCCTACGCGCACGCCGCCGAGGCCGACCTGGCCCACCTGCGCGCGCTGCTCGCCGCCCCGGACAGCGCCCTGGCCCGGCTGCGCGCCGCCGTCCGCTGGTACGCCCCCACCGGCGAGGCCAAGGGCTGGCGCCTGTGGATCGAGGGCTGGGCGGCCGCCCTGCGCGATGCCGAGCTGCGCGAGGTCGCGGCGGAACTGGACCGGGCCTGGAAGCAGGCCATCGCCGAGGTCATCGAAGCGGGCGTCGCCGCGGGCGAGTTCAGCGTCGCCGACCCCGCCGAGGCGGCCTGGCGGCTCACCGCCCTGCTGGACGGCCTGGCCGTCCAGGCCACCGCCTACCCCGGCAACCTCCCCGGCGCCCGGCTGGCCGAGTGGGTGGACGCGGCCCTGGAGCGGGAACTCGGCCTGGACCCCCGGTAGTGCAACCGGAGGGCCGCAGGCCCGCGGACGGTACCGGGGCAGCGCGGCCGGGTAGGTAGACAGACCGGTACACCTGCCGATGACCGCCGGGAGCCCCTGACATGACGTCAACCGTCCAGCCGCCGCACCGCTTCTCCGTCTGGGCGCCCCATGCCCGGGAGCGGGTGGACGTCGTCGTGGACAGCACCGTCCACACCATGGCCCGCGATCCGGACCGCACCGGCTGGTGGCTGGCGGACCTGCCCGCCGTCCGTCCGGACGCCCGCTACGGCTTCCGCCTGGACGGCGAGGAGACGCTGCTGCCCGATCCACGCAGCCGCCGCCAGCCGGACGGCCCTGACGGCGCGTCACAGCTCGTCGACCACCGGGCCTTCCGCTGGACCGACCACGACTGGCCCGGACGCCCGCTGCCCGGAGCCGTGCTCTACGAACTGCACGTCGGCACCTTCACCCCCGGGCGCACCTTCGACGCAGCCGCCGAGCGCCTGCCCCACCTGCTGGAACTGGGGGTCACCCACGTCGAGTTGATGCCCGTCTGCCCCTTCCCCGGGCGCCACGGCTGGGGCTACGACGGCGTCGCCCCCTGGGCCGTGCACGAGCCCTACGGCGGCCCCGAAGGCCTCAAGCGCTTCGTCGACACCGCGCACGCGCTCGGGATCGGCGTCGTCCTCGACGTCGTGCACAACCATCTGGGGCCGTCGGGCAACTACCTGCCCCGCTTCGGGCCGTACTTCACCGACCGCCACCACACCCCCTGGGGCGCGGCGATCAACCTGGACGACCACGGCTCCGACGAGGTCCGCGCCTACTTCCTCGGCAGCGCGCTGGCCTGGCTGCGCGACTACCACCTGGACGGGCTGCGCCTGGACGCCGTGCACGCGCTGGCGGACATGCGGGCCAAGCCCTTCCTGGAGGAGCTGGCCGAGTCGGTGGACCGGCTCGCCGCCCGGATCGGCCGCCCGCTGTTCCTGATCGCCGAGTCCGACCTCAACGACCCACGCACGATCACCTCACGGGAGTCGGGCGGTCTCGGCCTCGCCGGCCAGTGGAGCGACGACTTCCACCACGCCCTGCACGCCGCCTTCACCGGCGAGTCCGGCTCCTACTACGGCGACTTCGCGGTGGCCCCGCTCGCCGCCGTCGCCAAGACGCTGACCGAGGGCTTCTTCCACAACGGCACCTGGTCCACGGTCCGCGGCCGCCACCACGGCCGCCCCCTCGACCCGGCGCGCACCCCGCTGCACCGGCTGCTCGGCTACACCCAGACCCACGACCAGATCGGCAACCGCGCCCAGGGCGACCGCCTGTCGGCGGCCCTCTCCCCCGCCCAACTGGCAGGCGCGGCCGCGCTGGTGGCCGTGTCGCCGTTCACCCCGATGCTCTTCATGGGCGAGGAGTGGGGCGCGTCCACCCCCTGGCAGTACTTCACGGACCATCAGGACCCGGCGCTGGCCCAGGCGGTGCGGGAGGGGCGCCGCCGGGAGTTCGCCACGGCGCCGGACGTCGAGGTTCCGGACCCGCAGGACCCGGCGACGGTGGAGCGCTCGACGCTGCGGTGGGACGAGCGCGAACGGGAGCCCCACGCCTCCCTGCTGGAGTGGCACCGCCTGCTGTTGCGGCTGCGCCGCGAGCACGCCTCCGGCCCGGCGGAGGTCGTCTTCGACGAGGACGAACGCTGGATCACGGTCCGCCGCGGACGCCTCCAGGCGGCGCTGAACCTCGCCCCGCAACCCCGCAAGGTTCCTGCGGCGCCCGGCCACCCGCTGGCCGCCTACCCCGAACCCCCAGCCCGCGCCGAGGACTCGCTTCTCCTCCCCCCGCACGGAGTGGCACTGCTGCTGACCGCCTGAGTTGCACCTCCCCCAGGGGCGCGGGGAACGGCGCGGCCGGCCCAACCCCCGGGGAGGTCCGACCCGCAGACGGGGACGGACCTCCCTGGGTGGTGGGCCGGTCGCGCACGTCCTCGCGCCCCTGGCGGGGGGCGGCTAGCGCGCCGCGCGGAGGCTCAGCTCGTGCCAGAGGGAGTCGACCTGTCGATCCAAGGCGTCCAGCGGGCCGTCGTTGTCGATGACGTAGTCCGCCACCGCGAGCCGCTGCTCGCGCGTGGCCTGGGCGGCCATCCTCGCGCGGGCCTCGTCCTCGGTCATGCCGCGGATCCCGACCAGCCGCCGTACCCGCGTCTCGTCCGAGGCGTCGACGACCACCACCACCTCGTAAAGACCCTGGAGGCCGTTCTCCACCAGCAGCGGCACGTCGTTGACCACGACCGCCTCCGGCCCGGCGGCCGCCTGGAGTTCCGCACTCCGCTGCCGCACCAGGGGGTGGACGATCCCGTTCAGCACCGCCAGCTTGTCCGCGTCGCCGAAGACGATCGCGCCGAGCGCCGGGCGGTCCAGTGAACCGTCGGGCCGCAGCACGCCCTCACCGAACGCCGCCACGACCTCCGCGAGACCTCGCGTTCCCGGTTCCACGACCTCCCGCGCGATCAGGTCAGAGTCGATGATCACCGCGCCGTGCTCCGCCAGCCGGCGGGAGACCTCGCTCTTGCCCGCGCCGATCCCGCCGGTCAACCCCACTGTCAGCATGCGCGTCAGGCTACTGGAACGTCCGACGCCGGCCGCGTGCGCGGTCGCGGCAGCTTCACCAGCTGCACCGGGGGCCTGATGATCGGCGGCAGCGTCACGTGCTCGCTCAGCCCGATCCGCCGGTGCAGCCGGGCCAGCCAGCCCGGCGCCCACCAGTTGCCCGCCCCGAACAGCGACATGGCCGCGGGCACCAGCAGCATCCGCACCAGCGTCGCGTCCACGAAGACGGCCACCGACAGGGCGATGCCGATCTCCTTGATCTGCAGCATCGACCCCGACGAGAAGCCCGCGAACACGATGACCATCAGCAGCGCCGCCGAGGTGATGATGCGTCCGCTGCGCTGCACCCCCAACTGCACGGCGGGACGGCAGGCGTGGCCCTCGTCGTGCAGTTCCTTGATCCGGGACAGCAGGAAGACCTCGTAGTCCATGGAGAGCCCGAAGGCGAACGCCACCACCAGGACCGGGATCCACGACTCCAGGCCACCGGTCGGCGTGAACCCGAGCACCGAGCTGAACCACCCGTACTGGAACACCAGCGTCAGCACGCCCAGCGCCGAGCCGATCGACAGCAGGTTCATCACCAGCGCCTTGACCGGCACCACCAACGACCCGGTCATCATGAACAGGAGCAGGAAGGTGGCGGCGACCATCAGGCCGAGCGCCCACGGTCCGCGGGTGAGCACCTCGTGCTTGAAGTCCACCACCTCGGCCGCGCTGCCGGTCACCCATGTCGTCAACCCGCCCCGGTCGGCGCGCAGTTCGTCGACCACGTGCTGCGCGGTCGTCCCCTGCGAGCTGCCGTCCACGGAGACCGACACGGTGCTCAGCCCGCCCCCTGCCGCGGCCGCCTCCGCCGAGGAGACGCCAGGGAGCCTGGTGACCTGCTGGGCGTAGCCGTCGGCCTGCGCGAGGGTGCCCTGGACCACCACCGTGACGTCCGCGGACTGCTGCGCGGGAAACTTCTTGTCGATCGCGTCCGCCACCGCGCGGCTGCTGAAGGAGGTGGGCAACTGCTGCGACGTCGCACTCTGGGCATGCGCGCCGATGAACGGCGCGGCCAGGGCGACCAGTACCGCGGTCACGGCCAGGGCGACCGGAAGTGCGCGCTTCTGCACTCGTTTGACGGTCCGTGAGAAGACGCCGTCGTCGCTGACGCCGCGCTTGGGCGGCTTGAGCCGGTGCCCGACCACCCCGAGCAGCGCGGGCACCAGGGTGAGCCCGGAGAGCACGGTGATCACCACGACGCTGACGCCGGCCGCGCCCACCGCCCGGAAGATGGGGCTGACGAAGACGAAAAGCCCGGACAGCGCGGCGGCCACGGTCAGCGCGGAGAAGGCGATGGTGCGCCCGGCCGTCGCGCTGGTCCGTTCGATGGCCTGCTCGACCGTCGCACCCTGCGCCCGCTCCTCCCGGAAGCGGTTGACGACCAGCAGGGCGTAGTCGATGGACAGTCCGAGCCCCAGGACCGTCGTGATCGGCAGCACGCTGGTGTCCATCGGCATGATCCGGGAGAAGCCGAGCAGCGCCAGCAGCGCACCCGCGACCGAGCCGACCGCGCCGATCAGCGGCAGCCCCGCGGCCAGGAAGCCGCCGAAGATCAGCACCATCACGACCAGGGTCAGCGGCAGGGTCAGGTACTCGCCGCGCTCGGTGTCGGACCGGGTCTGCTGCTGCACCTGCGAGTCGAGCACCATCTCGCCGCCGAGGTGCACCGCCGTGCCCTTCGCGTCGTCGGCGATGGCCTGGAGCTTCGCCTCCACTTGGCTCAGCGCCGAGTCCTTGCTCAGCTGCACCTCGACCAGCCCGGCCGTGCCGTCGGTGGACCGCAGTGCGGTGCCGCCCGCGCTGTAGGGCCCGGCGACGCTCGCGACGCCGTCGGTCCTCTCCAGGCCCGTGACGGCCTTGGTGACGGCCTGCTGCACCTGCGCGCTGTTCAGCGACTGGCCGTCGACCAGGGCGACGACCGTGTGCGCGGAGGGGTTGACCGAGGCCAACAGCGCGCTGCCGGTGGCGGATTCGGAACCGGCCGCCCGCGCGGAGGGGGCGGCCGTGTCGAAGACCTTGGTACCGAAGACCAGTCCGATGGCGATGAACAAGGCCCAGAGGCCGAGAACGACGCGTCGGTGGCGGAAACAGAACCTGCCTACAGCGGCGAAGGGTCCGCCGACGCGCGTAGAGAAGCGGTGCATGTACGGGCCTTGCGTCAGGTGGTGCAGCGGTGCATTCGAGAACCAACTGTGACCTGAAATCGCCGTGATCGGAAGGTTTCGGACTTATGTCCTACGCCATATCAAGAACTGCCTTACCCGGGAACTTCCGACGAGACGTCAACTACCAGCACTGATACGGACATGTATGACAAAAGGCCCCCTCCCCGTGATTCCCGGAGGGGGCCTTTCTCAGTCAGCTCTCACACTGCGTGAGTTCAGCTCTGGCCGCCGGCCAGCTTCTCGCGCAGGGCGGCGAGGGCCTCGTCGGTCGCCAGGGCGCCCGAGGTCTCGTCGCTGCTGGAGGAGTACGAGCCACCGGACACGGCCTCGGCAGCCTGGGCGTCGCCCTCGGCCGCAGCCTGGGCGTCGGCCTCGCGGCTCTTGATGACCTGGGCCTGGTGCTGCTCGAAGCGGGCCTGCGCCTCGGCGTACTGGCGCTCCCACTCCTCACGCTGCTTCTCGTAGCCGGGCAGCCAGTCGTTCGCCTCGGGGTCGAAGCCCTCCGGGTAGATGTAGTTGCCCTGGTCGTCGTAGGAGGCAGCCATGCCGTACAGGGTCGGGTCGAACTCGACGGCGGACGGGTCCGCGCCGAAGGACTCGTTGGCCTGCTTCAGCGAGAGGCTGATGCGACGACGCTCGAGGTCGATGTCGATGACCTTGACGAAGATCTCGTCGCCGACCTGGACGACCTGCTCCGGGATCTCGACGTGGCGCTCGGCCAGCTCGGAGATGTGGACCAGGCCCTCGATGCCCTCGTCCACGCGGACGAACGCACCGAACGGAACCAGCTTGGTGACCTTACCCGGGACGACCTGACCGATCTGGTGGGTCCGGGCGAACTGCTGCCACGGGTCCTCCTGGGTCGCCTTCAGCGACAGGGAGACGCGCTCGCGGTCCATGTCGACGTCGAGGACCTCGACCGTGACCTCCTGGCCGACCTCGACGACCTCGGACGGGTGGTCGATGTGCTTCCAGGACAGCTCGGAGACGTGGACCAGACCGTCGACGCCACCCAGGTCCACGAAGGCACCGAAGTTGACGATCGAGGAGACCACACCGGAGCGGACCTGACCCTTCTGCAGGGTCGTGAGGAAGGTCTGACGGACCTCGGACTGGGTCTGCTCGAGCCAGGCACGGCGGGACAGGACCACGTTGTTGCGGTTCTTGTCCAGCTCGATGATCTTGGCCTCGAGCTCCTTGCCGACGTACGGCTGCAGGTCGCGGACGCGACGCATCTCGACCAGGGAGGCCGGGAGGAAGCCGCGGAGGCCGATGTCGAGGATGAGACCACCCTTGACGACCTCGATGACGGTACCGGTGACGATGCCGTCCTCGTCCTTGATCTTCTCGATCGTGCCCCAGGCGCGCTCGTACTGGGCGCGCTTCTTGGACAGGATCAGGCGACCCTCCTTGTCCTCCTTCTGGAGGACCAGGGCCTCGATGCTGTCGCCGACGGCGACGACCTCGTGCGGGTCGACGTCGTGCTTGATGGACAGCTCGCGGGACGGGATGACGCCCTCGGTCTTGTAACCGATGTCGAGGAGCACCTCGTCACGGTCAACCTTCACGATGGTGCCTTCGACGATGTCACCATCGTTGAAGTACTTGATGGTCTCGTCGATCGCGGCGAGGAAGGCCTCGGCGTCGCCGATGTCGTTGACCGCAACCTGCGGAGTGGTGATGGCCTCGGTGCTGCTCGTCATTAGGAAAGGGGCTCCGGTACGGACATGAAGTCGTAGGTACTACCACGCCGGGGGCCCGTGTCGCTCCACCAAGGACCGGACAGCAGAAGCGGCACGCCAAGCGGGCCGACTGCGGCTGTGGGGTCTTCAACAGATGCGAGCGCGACCTGCTCCGTCCGAGGCGCGCAGGCCCGCAGCGCAACTTGTAGCATACGGGGACTGCCATGCCCGGTCAATGCGGTATTCCGGCGCCCGAACGGGACAAATGCCCCAGCCCGACCCGCCGCCCGGACCGTCTCCGGCGACCCTCGAAGGCCACGGCCAACAGGTTACGCTACCGCCGAGATGATCGATGACGAGACCCCCGGCACCGCCGACGACGACGCCGAGGCGGTGCGCCGGCCGGCCGGTACCGGCGAGACCGTGCGGGCCAACCGCGGCTGGTGGGACCGCAACGCGGACGAGTACCAGCAGGAGCACGGTGCCTTCCTCGGCGACGACCGCTTCACCTGGTGCCCCGAGGGCCTGGACGAGGGCGACGCCCAACTGCTCGGCCCGACCGCGGAGCTGCGCGGCAAACGGATCCTGGAGATCGGCGCGGGGGCCGCGCAGTGCTCGCGCTGGCTCGCGGCTCAGGGCGCGCTGCCGGTGGCGCTGGACCTGTCGCACCGTCAACTCCAGCACGCGCGGCGCATCGACGAGGCCAGGGGTGGGGTGCCGGTCCCCCTGGTGGAGGCGGACGCGACCGTGCTGCCGTTCCGGGACGGCAGCTTCGACCTGGTCTGCTCCGCCTACGGGGCGGTCCCCTTCGTCGCGGACTCGGCGCGGCTGATGCGGGAGGCGGCCCGGGTGCTGCGGCCGGGCGGGCGCTGGGTCTTCTCGGTCACCCACCCGATCCGCTGGGCCTTCCCCGACGAGCCGGGCCCCGAAGGGCTGACGGCCTCCTCCTCGTACTTCGACCGGACCCCTTATGTGGAGCAGGACGAGGACGGCCGGGCCGTCTACGTCGAGCACCACCGCACCCTGGGCGACCGCGTGCGCGAGCTGTCGGCGGCGGGTTTCGCCCTGCTCGACGTCGTCGAGCCGGAGTGGCCCTCGTGGCTGACGCAGGAGTGGGGCGGCTGGTCCCCACTGCGCGGCGCGCACTTCCCCGGGACGGCGATCTTCGTGTCGGTGCGGGTCAGCTGAGCGTGGCCGGGGTGGACGAGCCGCTGCCGTTGAGCGTCTGGTCCGCCTTGGTCACGGCCTGCTGGTAGAAGGCGTTCGCCTGCTGCGACGAGGTGCTGCCGACCTGGATGAAGGTGAACAGCATCGCCGCGTTCTGCAGCTTGGTCAGCGCGACGTACCCGTTGATCGCGACGCCCTGGTAGCTGCCGTCCATCCGCTTGGCCGTGGAGGCCACACCGCCGCCGGCGTTGACGGGGGTGAGCGTGAGGGTCACCCGGACCTGGCCGGAGGTGATGGTCAGGCGGCTGCAGTCCTGCAGCGCGTGGGCGGCCTTGGTGTAGGCGGCGTCCAGAGTGGCGGCCGGACCTGCGCCGAGGTGTTCCTCCACGAAGGGGCCGTTGTCGCTGGCCTGGAAGGAGGCGTCGGCCTTGGTCAGCCCGCTCGCCCCGCCGAGGTTCTGCATCTCGGTGCAGCCCTGGACGGTGCTCGGCGACGAGGTGTCGCTGGGCGCGGGCGAGTACGGCGACTGCAGGTCGCCCGCGGTGAGCAGGGCGGACTGCAGTTGCTGCTGGCTGATCACGGCCGGACTGGACGAGGCGGCCGAGGTGGAGCTGCCGATCACGGCGTTGTTCGTGGACCCGCCGCTGCTGCAGGCGGCCCCGACGAGACCGAGGGCGACGACGGTGGCGCCGGCTGCTGCCGCGCGGACCGTCCGGTGCTGACGAAGGCTCATACGGGCCTCCTTCGACGGAGGTGGTTCGCCTATCGACGATTCTCCGCCCCGGCCCCTTCCGGGGCGCGAGGAGCGCGTGACCAGCTCACCACCCGCACACGGGCCGGACCTCTGGGGGTGGTGGGCTGGGTCCGCCACTCACAGCTCAGTGCCCCGCGATCTCCCAGTTCGGGCCGGCCCCCACCGACACGTCCAAGGGCGCGCGCAGCGGGTACGCGGACGCCATCTCCTCACGGACGATCCTCTCCACCCGCTCGCGCTCGCCGGGGGCCACCTCCAGCACGATCTCGTCGTGCACCTGGAGCAGCATCCGGGACCGCAGGCCCGCCCCGCGGATCGCCTCGTCGACCTTCAGCATCGCGATCTTGACGATGTCCGCCGCCGAGCCCTGGATGGGGGCGTTCAGCGCCATCCGCTCAGCCATCTCCCGCCGTTGGCGGTTGTCGCTGGTCAGGTCGGGCAGGTAGCGGCGGCGGCCGAGCAGGGTCTCGGTGTAGCCGGTCACGCGGGCCTCGTCCACCACCCGCTGCAGGTAGTCCCGGACGCCGCCGAAGCGCTCGAAATAGGTGTCCATCAGCCGCCGGGCCTCGCCTGCGTCGATGCCCAGCTGCTGCGACAGGCCGAACGCCGAGAGCCCGTAGGCCAGGCCGTAGGACATGGCCTTGACCTTGCGCCGCATCTCCGCGTCCACGCGCTCCGGCTGGACGCCGAAGACGTAGGAGCCGACGGTCGTGTGCAGGTCCTCGCCGCTGGTGAAGGCGGCGATCAGGCCCGCGTCCTCGGACAGGTGGGCCATGACACGCAGTTCGATCTGGCTGTAGTCGGCCGTCAGCAGCGTCTCGTAGCCCTCGCCCACCATGAAGGCGCGGCGGATCATGCGGCCCTCGTCGGTGCGGATCGGGATGTTCTGCAGGTTGGGGTCCTGGGAGCTCAACCTGCCGGTGGCGGCGACCATCTGATTGAACGTCGTGTGGATCCGGCCGTCCGGGGCGACCGTCTTGATCAGGCCCTCGACGGTGGTGCGCAGCCGCGTCTGGTCGCGGTGGCGCAGCAGGATGACCGGCAGCTCGTGCGTGGTCTGGGCGGCCAGCCAGGTGAGCGCGTCGGCGTCCGTGGTGTAACCGGTCTTGATCTTCTTGGTCTTGGGCAGGCCCAGCTCGTTGAAGAGGATCTCCTGCAGCTGCTTGGGCGAGCCGAGGTTGAACTCGTGGCCCACCGCGTGGTGGGCCTCCTTCACGGCCTGCTGCACGGCGGCGCCGAACTGGATCTCCAGCTGGGCCAGCCACTCCCGGTCGGCCGCGATGCCGGTGCGCTCCATCCGCGCGAGCAGTGCGGCGAGGGGGAGTTCGACGTCCCGCATCAGGGTGAGCGCGCTGCCGTCCGTGGCGAGCCGCTGCTCGAAGGCCTCGCTCAGGTCGAGCACCGTGCGCGCGGAGAGCATCAGGTGCTCGGCGGCGGCCTGGGCCTCCTCGTCCGCGTCCTCGCCGAACGCGAGCTGGCCGGAGGCGGCCGCGCCGGAGGTGTCCAGGCTGCGGCCCAGGTACTCCTCGGCGAGCACGTCGAGGCCGAAGGTGCGGCGGCCGGGCTTCTCGAGGTAGGCGGCGAGCGCGGTGTCGGAGACGATGCCGTCCACCGACCAGCCGTGCTCGGCGAAGGCCCGCTGCACCTGCTTGGCGATGTGCAGGGCCTTGGGCCGCCGCGGGTCGGCCAGCCAGGCGGCGAAGGCCCGCTCGTCCTTCTCGGGCAGGATGACCGGATCGATCCAGACCGCTTCGCCCGTGCCGGTGGCCAGCGCCACGGCGTTGACGACGCCGCTGCCGAGCGCCCAGCTGTAGTCGGCGGCCAGGCCCACCAGGCCCGCGCCGCTCGCGTGTTGGGCCAGCCAGTCGCTCAGGCCGCCCTCCTCGGTGAGCCGCGTGCCGGAGATCTCGACGGCGGGCCCCTCGGCGACGACGACGCCGGTCTCACCGCCCGCGCCCGGGTCCACCGCGAACAGCCGGTCCCGCAGCTGCTGGTTGCGGAACTCCAGAGCGTCCAGCAGCAGCACGGTGGCCTGCGTGTCGTAGGGCTGACGCACCAGCTCCTCAAGGGAGTTGACGGGCAGTTCGACGGTGCGGACCAGCTGGGTGAGCTCGTGGTTGCGCTTGACGTCCTCAAGGCCGGCCCGGAGCTTCTCGCCGATCTTGCCCTTCACCTCGTCGGCGTGGGCGACCAGTTCGTCGAAGGAACCGTACTGGGCGATCCACTTCGCGGCCGTCTTCTCGCCGACGCCGGGGATGCCGGGCAGGTTGTCCGAGGGGTCGCCACGCAGCGCCGCGAGGTCGGGGTACTGGGCGGGGGTGACTCCGTACTTGTCGAAGACGGCCTGCGGCGTGTACCGCGTCATCTCCGAGACGCCCTTGCTCGGATAGAGCACGGTGGTGTTCTCGTCGACGAGTTGGAGCGAGTCCCGGTCGCCGGTGAGGATGAGGACCTCGAAGCCCTCGGCGACGGCGCGGGTGGCCAGCGTGGCGATGATGTCGTCCGCCTCGTACTCGGCGGAGCGCAGGTGCGGCACACGCATCGCGTCGAGGATCTCGCCCACCAGCTCGACCTGGCCGCGGAAGCCGTCCGGGGAGGCGGAGCGGGTGGCCTTGTACTCGGGGTAGATGTCGGCCCGGAAGGTCTTGCGCGAGACGTCGAAGGCGACGGCGAAGTGGGTGGGCTGCTCGTCGCGGAGGATGTTGGCCAGCATCGAGGTGAAGCCGTAGACCGCGTTGGTGGGCTGGCCGGTGCTGGTGTTGAAGTTCTCCACCGGGAAGGCGTAGAAGGCCCGGTAGGCCATGGAGTGGCCGTCGAGCAGCAGCAGCCGCGGCCGCCCGCTGCCCTTGGTCGTGTCCTTCGTGCCTGCCATCAGTGCCACCCGTCTCCTCTTGCCTGGCTGGTCTCCCGGGGTCACCGAAATCCTATGGCTCGGGACCGACAAGTCGGGCCCGCCGGGCCGCCACGTACGATCGCCGCAGAGTTGTGATCACGAGACGACGATGTCGGGAGCACCATGACCGAGTTGAAGGTCCCGCAGGACGTACTGGACCACTTCGCCAAGTTCGGCGTGACCGCCGAGACGTTCTCCGGCGGGCACCTGGGCGAGAAGCTCGGCATCACGATCGTCGAGGCCTCCCCGGAGCGGGTGGTCGGCACCATGCCGGTGGAGGGCAACCAGCAGCCCTACGGCCTGCTCCACGGCGGCGCCTCCGCCGCGCTCGCCGAGACCCTCGGCTCCGTCGGCGCGATGCTGCACGCCGGCCCCGGCCGCTACGCGGTCGGCGTGGACCTCAACGCAACCCACCACCGCTCGGCCACCTCGGGCCTGGTCACCGGCGTGGCCACGGCCGTCTTCCGCGGCCGCACCGCCGCCACCTACGAGATCGCGGTCACCGACGACCAGGGCAAGCGGATCACCAGCTGCCGCCTCACCTGCGCGCTGCGCGACGTCTGAGCGGCTGCCGGCCCCCTCGCGCGGGCGTTTGGCGCACCTGCGGCGGGGGCAGAGCGCTGCCGTCGGGAGGTGCACAGCGATGACCGGACGGAGACGCCCGCAGCCGCCCCCGCCGGAGCCGCCCTCCGGCGGGGTGAGCGGCCTGGAGCTGACGTCCGGTCAGGAGTCCCAAGCGGCGTCGGAGGCGCCGATCCCCCTGGTGGTGCACGAGTCCGGTCCGAGCCGGTGGGAGCGCCGGGCGGCCGCGCGTTGGCGCGCCGTTCCGCGGCGGCGCCGACGGTGGCTGCTGCTGTCGGCGGCCGGCTCGCTGCTCGCGGTCCTGGCCGGGGCGCTGACGTGGGACGCGACGCGGCCCCGGCCGCAGCCGCCCGCCCCATGGCCCGGACAGGTGGTGGCCGCCTCGTACCTGGGCACCTACGGCTCACTCGCCCCCGAGGGTCCGCGGTTCGCCCTGCTGCTGCAATTGACCGACCGGGACACACGGCCGGTAACGGTCACAGGCGTGACTCAGCCTTACCCGGGAATGACGTTTTCTCTCATTCCCGGACTCCCCGTGACACTGAGACCCGGGGTGGCACAGGTTCTCCGCATACACCCGAAAGTCGACGACTGTTCGAGGGTGCCGACGGAAGACGTCCTACCATTTATCGACGTAACATTCCGTAACACACGCGCAATCCAGACGGTGAGCGAAATCCCGGGCGACCGGTACGCACACGACCTCCACCGGGCCCTCACCACCCTGTGCCCACCGGGCCATCCGCGCTGACCGGCGGAGTTTGCAGATAAGCAGCCCGTGGGCAGCCTCAAATCTTCCTCAGGTCATAACAACCGCATCACACAATCGCGGCGGTCTCTGCCGAGCGCGCCGACAGGGGAATACAGTCACCGCCAGTCACCGCGCTATCGGTACGTCAGGTCGGGGCCTGCGCGCGGTTCGACCCTCGATCCAGAGGAAAGGACTGAACGTGCGTAATCGTTCTCTGCTCGCCGTCTCCGCCATTGCCGTGACCGGCGCGCTCACCCTCACCGCCTGCGGCTCCCGTGCGAGCAGCAGCAACGGGAGCGGCGGCAGCGGCTCCAACACCACCGTCACCATCGGCGTCGACGCGCCGCTGACCGGTTCGCTCTCGGCCCTCGGCCTGGGCATCAAGAACTCGGTGGACCTCGCCGTCCGTACGGCCAACAGCACCAAGGAGGTCCCCGGGGTCACCTTCAAGATCGAGGCGCTCGACGACAAGAAGTCGCCGCAGCAGGGCCAGCAGAACGCCACCACCCTGGTCGCCGACCAGAACGTCGTCGGCGTCGTCGGCCCCCTCAACTCCGGTGTGGCCGTGGGCATGCAGAAGATCTTCAACGACGCCAACCTCGTCGAGATCTCCCCCGCCAACACCAACCCGCAGCTCACCCAGGGCCCCGACTGGGCCACGGGCAAGAAGGTGCGCCAGTTCAAGTCCTACTTCCGCACCGCCACCACGGACGCGATCCAGGGCCCCTTCGCCGCGCAGTACGCGTACAACGACCTGGGCAAGAAGAAGGTCTTCCTGGTCGACAACAAGCTCACCTACGGCGTCGGCCTGGTCAGCACCTTCAAGGGCGAGTTCACCAAGCTCGGCGGCAAGGTCGTCGGTGAGGACCACGTCACCAGCGGCGCCAACGACTTCTCCTCCACGGTCACCGCGATCAAGAGCTCCGGCGCCGACTTCGTCTACTTCGGCGGCGAGTACCCGGACTCCGGCCCGCTGACCAAGCAGCTCAAGGCCGCCGGCGTCAACATCCCGCTGATCGGCGGCGACGGCATGTACGACCCGACGTACATCCAGCTCGCCGGCAAGGCCGCCGAGGGTGACTTCGCCACCTCCGTCGGCGCCCCGGTCGAGACCCTCGACTCGGCCAAGAAGTTCATCGCCGACTACAAGGCCGCGGGCTACTCCGACCCGTACGCGGCCTACGGCGGCTACTCCTACGACTCGGCCTGGGCGATCATCGAGGCCGTCAAGGCCGTCGTCGCCAAGAACGGCGGCAAGACCCCGAGCCGCTCCGACGTCGAGGCCGCCGTCCAGAACGTCAACTTCCAGGGCGTGACCGGCACCGTCTCCTTCGACGAGTTCGGCGACGCCACCAACAAGCAGCTCACCGTCTACGGCGTCAAGGGTGGCAAGTGGACCACCGTCAAGACCGGCACCTTCTCCGGCTGATCTGACACCCCGTAACTCCCGCCGCGCGGGGGCGCGCCGAGAACCCTGCGCCCCTGCGCGGCTCCACATCCGGGCCCGACCGGAGCCCCTACACCACGGAGGCCTGCGGTGCACGAACTGCCGCAAAACCTGGCCAACGGCCTATTCCTCGGCGCCACCTACGGACTGATCGCCGTCGGCTACACGATGGTCTACGGCATCGTCCAGCTCATCAACTTCGCCCACGGCGAGATCTTCATGACCGGCGCCTTCGGAGCGCTCACCGTCTACCTGGGCCTCGGCTCCGGTACCTCGCTCTGGGTCGCCCTGCCCCTCATGCTGCTCGGTGGCATCATCACCGCCACCGCCATCGCCGTCATCGCCGAGCGCTTCGCCTACCGGCCGCTGCGCAACGCACCGCGCCTGGCCCCCCTGATCACCGCCATCGGGCTCTCCATCGTCCTGCAGCAACTCGTCTGGGGCTTCTACCCCAAGGCCAAGTCGCCGCGGGTCTTCCCCCAGTTCGGCGGCGGCCCGTACCACCTGGGCTCCGTGCTGATCCAGCCCGCGGACATCTTCGTCGTCGTCGCGGCCCTGGTCTCCATGCTCTTCCTGGCCTACTTCGTTCGCTCCACCCGCACCGGCCGCGCCATGCAGGCCACCGCGCAGGACCCGGACACCGCCAAGCTCATGGGCATCGACACCGACCGCGTCATCGTCATCGCCTTCGCCCTCGGCGCCACCTTCGCCGCCGTCGCCGGAGTCGCCCACGGCCTGCGCTACGGCCAGATCGACCCCTTCATGGGCTTCCTCAACGGCCTCTACGCCTTCACCGCGGCCGTCCTCGGCGGCATCGGCAACATCTACGGCGCCATGCTCGGCGGCGTCGTCCTCGGCCTCGCGCAGACCCTGGCCGCCGCCTACATCAAGAACATCCCCGGCATGGAGCAGTTCGGCAGCAACAGCTGGTCCACCGTCTGGGCCTTCGTCATCCTCATCCTGGTGCTCATGGTCAGGCCGCAGGGCCTGCTGGGCGAACGCGTCGCGGACAGGGCGTGACCACATGACCGACACCCTCGCCACCCCCACCACCTCCCCGGCGGTCCGCCCCGCGATCCCGCTGCCGGCGACGGCCGCACGCGCGATCACCCTCACCGGCGGTGTCCTCACCGCGGTGAGCGCCTTCCTGTCCTGGACCTACAGCAGCGACTTCCCCGGTGACCTCACCGTCACCGGCTACCCGGGCGGGCTGCAGTGGCTCACCTTCGCGGCCGGTCTGCTGGTCGCCGGCGGAGCGGCCGCCGGTCTCGCCCTCGGCGGAAAGCCGGTCCTGCGCGGCCGCGCCGACGGCGCCACCGTCATCCTCGCCCTCGGCGCGCTGGCCACCACCTGGTACACCCTCATCGCCATCGCCGCCGAACTCGGCGGCCTGGCCAACCTCACGGCCGGCGGCTGGATCGCGGGCATCGCCACCGTCATCGCCCTCATCGGCGCGCTCGGCCTGCCCCGCGACAGCGCCCCCGAGGGCAACGCCGTCCAGCGCGTGCTCCGCTACCCCGGCAGCCGCCCCGCTGTCCACGCCAAGTCCCTTCCGGCGCCGGTCGAATGGCTCCTGGTGGTGGTGCTGCTGGTCGTCGCGCTCGCGCTGTTCACCTACGGCATCGACACCTCGTACGGCGAGCTCTTCGTCGGCTTCCTGATCGTCGTCGCCTTCGGCATCTGGGCGCTCAACCGCTCCGGAATCGGCACCCTGATCAGGGACCTGATCAGCCGTCACCGGGCACTCGCCGCCATCGGCGCCTTCGTCGCCGCCGCGATCTTCCCGTTCACCCAGAGCAACGACGCCAACGCCACCCTGGGCGTCAACATCCTGATCTTCGGCGCCACCGCTCTCGGCCTCAACGTCGTCGTCGGACTCGCCGGCCTGCTCGACCTCGGGTACGTCGCCTTCCTCGGCGTCGGCGCCTACACCGCCGCCCTGGTATCCGGAGCCGCGACCTCCTCGATCCACGTCCAGTTCCCGTTCTGGGCAGCCGCGTTGACCGGCGCCGCCGTCTCCGGCATCGCCGGCGTCCTGCTCGGCGCACCCACGCTCCGCGTCCGCGGCGACTACCTCGCGATCGTCACCCTCGGCTTCGGTGAGATCTTCCGCATCGTCGTGCAGAACCTGGACGGCACCTCCGGCCCGAAGATCACCAACGGCCCCGACGGCATCGTCAACATCCCCGACCTCAACATCCTCGGCTTCGACATGGGCAAGGCCCACGACATCGGCGGGATCACCCTCGGGCGCTTCGCCAACTACTTCGAGCTGATGCTGGTCATCATGGCGATCATCGTGCTGGTCTTCAGCCGCAGCGCCAACTCCCGCATCGGACGCGCCTGGATCGCCATCCGCGAGGACGAGATCGCCGCCACCGCCATGGGCATCAACGGCTTCCGCTTCAAGCTCCTCGCCTTCGCCCTCGGCGCCACCCTGGCCGGCCTCGCCGGAAGCGTCATGGCCCACGTGAACTTCTCCGTGGTCCCCGACCCCTTCGTCTTCGCCGGCTCCACCCCGCCCAACTCCGCCTTCCTGCTCGCCGCGGTCGTCATCGGCGGCATGGGCACGGTCGCCGGACCCATCGTCGGCGCCTCCCTGTTCTACCTGCTGCAGGCCAAGCTGACCTTCCTGCAGAGCAACCAGCTGCTCTTCTTCGGCCTCGCGCTGATCCTCTTCATGCGCTTCCGCCCCGAGGGCATCATCGCCAGCCGGCGCCGGCAGCTGGAGTTCCACGAGACCGAGGCCCTGCCCAACGAGACCGTCGGCCCCGACGCACTGTCCAAGACGGGGGCGTGACACACCATCATGAGCATCTCCGAGACCACCGCCGCCCCCACCGCCAGCGGCACCGCCCTGCTCGAAGCCCGCGACGTCATCATGCGCTTCGGCGGCCTCACCGCCGTCAACAACGTCTCGCTGACCGTCAACCAGGGCGAGATCATCGGCCTGATCGGCCCCAACGGCGCCGGCAAGACCACCTTCTTCAACTGCCTGACCGGCCTCTACGTCCCCACCGAGGGCCAGGTCAGCTACCGCGGCCAGATCCTGCCGCCCAAGCCCTTCAAGGTCACCCAGGCCGGCATGGCCCGCACCTTCCAGAACATCCGTCTCTTCCACAACATGACGGTCCTGGAGAACGTCCTCGTCGGCCGGCACACCCGCACCAAGGAAGGCATCATCTCCGCCATCCTGCGCGGCCCCGGCTACCGCCGCGAGGAGGCCGAGTCCCGCGCCAAGGCCATGGAGTACCTGGAGTTCGTCGGACTCGCCGGCAAGGCCGAGCACCTCGCCCGGAACCTCCCCTACGGCGAGCAGCGCAAGCTGGAGATCGCCCGCGCCCTCGCCAGCGAGCCCGGCCTGCTGCTGCTGGACGAGCCCACCGCCGGCATGAACCCCCAGGAGACCCGCGCCACCGAGGAGTTGGTCTTCGCCATCCGCGACCGCGGCGTGGCCGTGCTCGTCATCGAGCACGACATGCGGTTCATCTTCAACCTCTGCGACCGCGTCGCGGTCCTCGTCCAGGGCCAGAAGCTGGTCGAGGGCGACGCCGCCACCGTCCAGGGCGACGAACGCGTCATCGCCGCCTACCTCGGTACCCCCTACGAGGAGAACCAGTGACCCCCCTTCTCGAGGTCAAGGACCTCCGCGTCTCCTACGGCAAGATCGAGGCCGTCAAGGGCATCTCGTTCTCCATCGAGCAGGGCGAGGTCGTCACCCTGATCGGCACCAACGGCGCCGGCAAGACCACCACCCTGCGCACCCTTTCCGGACTGCTGCGGCCGACCGCCGGCACCATCACCTTCGACGGCAAGCGGATCGACGGCCGCCCCGCCCACGACATCGTGAGCCTCGGCCTCGCCCACTCCCCCGAGGGCCGGCGCATCTTCGCCCGGATGACCATCGAGGAGAACCTGCTCCTCGGCGCCTTCCTCCGGAAGGACGCGGCAGGGATCCAGTCCGACGTGCAGCGCGCCTACGACCTGTTCCCGATCCTCGGCGAGCGCAGGAAGCAGGCGGCGGGCACGCTCTCCGGCGGCGAGCAGCAGATGCTGGCCATGGGACGGGCGCTGATGTCCCAGCCCAAGCTGCTGATGCTGGACGAGCCCAGCATGGGCCTGTCCCCGATCATGATGCAGAAGATCATGGCCACCATCGCGGAACTGAAGGCGGCCGGGACCACGATCCTGCTCGTCGAGCAGAACGCGCAGGCGGCCCTCTCCCTGGCCGACCAGGGCCACGTGATGGAGGTCGGGCGGGTCGTCCTCAGCGGCACGGGCCAGGACCTGCTGGTGGACGAGTCCGTCCGGAAGGCGTACCTGGGCGAGGACTGACGCCACGCCCTGCTGCCCAGACCTGACGTCACGTCAAAGGGCCCCGACCGCTTCGGCGGTCGGGGNTTTGCAGACTGTGGCCGCTACTTCTCCTCGGCGGCCTTCTTCTTGGCGTCCTGCGCCTGGCCCTCCTCGATGACCGCCTCGGCGACGGCCTTCATCGTCATCCGGCGGTCCATGGAGGTCTTCTGGATCCACCGGAACGCGGCCGGCTCGGACAGCCCGAACTTGGTCTGCAGCACGCTCTTCGCCCGGTCGACCAGCTTGCGGGTCTCCAGGCGGAGGTTGAGGTCGGCGATCTCGTCCTCGAGCGCCCGCATCTCGCTGTACCGGCTGACGGCCATCTCGATGGCGGGGACGAGGTCTGCCTTGTTGAACGGCTTCACGATGTACGCCATCGCCCCCGCGTCGCGGGCGCGGTCCACGAGCTCGCGCTGCGAGAAGGCGGTCAGCATGAGGACGGGCGCGATGTGCGCCTCGTGGATCTGCTCGGCGGCGGAGAGCCCGTCCAGGACGGGCATCTTCACGTCCAGGATGACCAGGTCCGGCTTCAGCTCCGTGGCCAGCTTCACCGCCGTCTCGCCGTCCCCGGCCTCGCCGACGACGGTGTAGCCCTCCTCCTCGAGCATCTCCTTGAGGTCGAGGCGGATCAGCGCCTCGTCCTCGGCGATGACCACTCGAGTCGTCTGCGGCGGTACATGCTGCTCGGGCTGCTCATCGGCGGCGGTCACGATGCTCCTGGTTGCTGCGGGGGCGTTCGGATGAAAGCCTACCTAGCTGCACGTCTGCCGTCCTACACGGTATGGTTCTTCTCGCGCAGCAAGCCGGGTTGGTGGAACGGCATACACGGATGTCTCAAACACATCTGCCCGAGAGGGCTTGCGGGTTCGAATCCCGCACCCGGCACCCGTATTCCTGACGATCAAGGGCTTCGCTCAATTGAGCGAAGCCCTTGTGCTTTGCTCCCGCGCGACAGCACCAGCCGACCACAGTCGAGCCATGAGCCAGCCGGAAACACACACGCTCGTCCTGGCCGCCTGCCGCGCCGGGAAGCCCTATCCGATCATCTCCGCCGAATACGGGGTGCCGCGCGGCACCATCGGCTACTGGGTCCATCAGGACCGGCGCAGCCGGGGGGAGTCCGCGCCGCCCAGACCCTCCGCCTGCCCCCGCTGCGACGGAACTCCCCTGGCCCATGAGGCGTACTCCTATCTGCTCGGCCTCTATCTGGGCGACGGCCACATCGTCTCGAAGCCCAAGCAGCACCACCTGTCGGTGACTCTCGACGACGCCTGGCCGGGAATCATCGACGCGACCGAGACGGCCATGCGCACCGTCATGCCGGCCTACCGGACGGGGCGCGCCCAGCGGACGGGCTGCACCGTCGTCAAGTCCTACTCCGTGCACTGGACGTGCCTGTTCCCCCAGCACGGGCCCGGCCTCAAGAGCAGCCGCCGGATCGCGCTGCAGCCGTGGCAGCACCAGATCGTCGGGGCGCACCCGTGGGCCCTGCTGCGCGGCCTCATCCACTCCGACGGCTGCCGCGTCACCAACTGGACCGTCCAGCGGGGCAAGCGCTACGAGTACCCGCGGTACCTCTTCACCAACAAGTCCGACGACATCCGGCAGATCTTCTGCGATGCCCTGGACGCCGTCGGGGTGGCCTGGCGTGTAACACGCCGGGCGGGCTGCGCCTATAACATCTCCGTGGCGCGGCGCGATTCCGTGGCCTTGATGGATGCTCAGATCGGGCCCAAGTATTGAAAGTTGAGCCCCGGGGCCGCAATTCTCAAATAAACCTCAAGACATGAGCACCCCTCCCCACCTGCGGCGACGTCGTATGAAAATCGGGTGTGTTAGGTGTCTATTCAGCAACGAAATCTATGCATGCAGCGAAACGCTGCTTAATCTGGGGCAACTCTTCGCAGGACCCTCACCCACACGGAGGCCCACCCATGGCTCGTGTCGATCAGCTTGCCCCTCCCACCAGTTCAACCGGCTCAGGCCGCTCACTGCGGCGGGAGGTCGGGCTCATCGGCCTGATGTGGGCCTCGGTCGGATCGATCATCGGCTCGGGCTGGCTCTACGGCGCCCAGAAGGCCGTCGTCGTCGCCGGGCCCGCCGCCGTCATCTCCTGGATCATCGGCGCGTTCGCGATCGTGCTGCTCGCCCTGGTCCACGCCGAGCTCGGCGGCATGTTCCCGGTCGCGGGCGGCACCGCCCGCTACCCGCACTACGCCTTCGGCGGTCTCGCCGGCATGTCCTTCGGCTGGTTCTCCTGGCTGCAGGCCGCCACCGTCGCGCCCATCGAGGTCGAGGCGATGATCGGCTACGCCGGGCACTGGTCCTGGGCGGACGGCTTCCTCAACGCCGACCAGACGCTGACCACCTCGGGCTTCATCGTCGCGACGATACTGATGGCCGTCTTCGTCGCCGTGAACTTCCTGGGCGTCAGGATCCTCGCGCACACCAACAGCGCGGCCACCTGGTGGAAGATCTTCGTTCCGCTGGTCGCCATCTTCGTGATCTCGGCGACCCACTTCCACAGCTCGAACTTCACCTCGCACGGCTTCGCGCCGTTCGGTTCCAAGGGTGTCCTGGCCGCGATCAGCACCAGCGGCATCATCTTCGCCCTCCTCGGCTTCGAGCAGGCGATCCAGCTGGCGGGCGAGAGCCGCAACCCGAAGCGCGACATCCCGCGGGCCGTCCTCGGGTCCGTCGCCATCGGCGCCGCCATCTACCTGATGCTGCAGATCTCCTACATCGGCGCGCTGCCCGGCTCCTCCTTCGTGCACGGATGGGCGCACCTGGCCTACAAGGGCATCGAGGGGCCGTGGGCGGGTCTGGCCAACCTGGTCGGCCTGGGCTTCCTGGCCAAGGTGCTGTTCCTGGACGCGATCATCTCCCCCGGTGGCACCGGCCTGATCTACACCACCTCGACCTCCAGGATCTCGTACGGCCTGAGCCGCAACGGCTACGCGCCTCGCCTCTTCGAGAGCACGGACCGCAACGACGTTCCGTGGTTCGGTCTGCTGATGTCCTTCGTCGTCGGCGTGATCTGCTTCCTGCCGTTCCCGAGCTGGCAGCAGCTGGTCTCCTTCATCACCTCCGCCAGCGTGCTGATGTACGCGGGCGCCCCGCTCGCCTACGGCGCGCTGCGCAAGCAGCTGCCGCACCGTGAGCGTCCGTACCGGCTGCCGTTCGGCCAGGTGATCGCCCCGGTGTCGTTCGTCATCGCGAGCCTGATCATCTACTGGTCCGGCTGGGACACGCTGTGGCGCCTGGGCGTCGCCATCGTCATCGGCTACGCCTTCCTCGGCGGCTACGCGGCCTACGCCATCGCCAAGGGCAAGCCGAACGCGCCGCGCATGGACTGGAAGGCGGCGCAGTGGCTGCCGGTCTACCTGGTCGGTCTCGGCGTGATCTCGTACCTGGGCGGCTTCGGCGGCGACGGCACGATCCCGCTGTGGTGGGACATGGGCCTGATCGCGGTGTTCTCGCTGGTCGTCTACTACTGGGCCGTCGCGGTGTCGCTGCGCGGCGCGGACATCGAGCGGAACATCGAGGACGTCGAGGTCGTGGACGAGGGCGGCCACTGACCCTCGGCGCTGACGGAACGTCACGGCACGCCGGCGAGGTACGGCGAAGCCGGTGAACGCCGGCGAGGTACGGCGAATGACCGGCGAAGTCCGGCGGCGTCCGGTGAAAGACCGGGAGGGTGCGGGATCAAGGACGATCCCGCACCCTCCTTCTTCTCTGCGGCTCCTGGCGGAGCGTCAGCGGAAGTTCCGCGGGTGGTCGTCCTGGCCCACGTGGTGGACGCGGACCAGGTTGGTGGAGCCGGCCAGGCCGGGCGGGGAGCCGGCGGTGATGACCACGATGTCGCCGATCTCGCAGCGGCCGATGGCCAGCAGCGCGGCGTCGACCTGGGCGACCATCTCGTCGGTGGTCTCGACGAACGGTCCCAGGAACGTTTCGACACCCCAGCTGAGCGCCAACTGGCTGCGCACCGCGGGCTCGTAGGTGAAGGCGAGCACGGGGATGGGCGAGCGGTAGCGGGCCAGGCGCTTGGCGGTGTCGCCGGACTGGGTGAAGGCGACGAGGTACTTGGCCCCGAGGAAGTCGCCGATCTCCGCCGCCGCCCGGGCCACGGCGCCGCCCTGGGTGCGGGGCTTGCTGGACTCGGTGAGCGGGGGCAGGCCCTCGGCGAGGGTCTCCTCCTCGGCCGCGGCGACGATGCGGCTCATGGTCCGCACGGTCTCGACGGGGAACTTGCCGACGCTGGTCTCGCCGGAGAGCATCACCGCGTCCGTCCCGTCCAGGACGGCGTTGGCGACGTCGGAGGCCTCGGCGCGGGTGGGCCGGGAGGCGTTGATCATCGAGTCCAGCATCTGGGTGGCGACGATGACCGGCTTGGCGTTGCGACGGCAGAGGGCGATGGCGCGCTTCTGCACCATGGGAACGCTCTCAAGGGGCATCTCGACGCCGAGGTCGCCGCGGGCGACCATGACGCCGTCGAAGGCGTCGACGATCTCCGCGAGGTTGTCCACCGCCTGCGGCTTCTCGATCTTGGCGATGACCGGGACGAAACGTCCCTCCTCGCTCATGATGCGGTGGACGTCCTTGACGTCCTCGGCGGTGCGGACGAAGGAGAGGGCGATCAGGTCGGCCCCGATGCGGAGGGCCCAGCGCAGGTCGGCGACGTCCTTGTCGCTGAGCGCGGGGACGGAGACGGCGACGCCGGGGAGGTTGAGCCCCTTGTGGTCGGAGACCATGCCGCCTTCGGTGACCGTGCAGTGGACGCGGGGGCCGTCGACGCTGACGACCTGGAGGCCCACCCGGCCGTCGTCGACGAGGATGCGCTCGCCGGGGGTGACGTCCTCGTGGAGTCCCTTGTAGGTGGTGCCGCACAGGTGACGGTCGCCGGGGACGTCCTCGGTGGTGATGGTGAAGCTGTCCCCGCGCTCCAGGAGGACGGGGCCCTCGGCGAAGGTGTCGAGGCGGATCTTGGGGCCCTGCAGGTCGACGAGGATGCCGACGCTGCGGCGGGCCTCGTCGGAGGCCTTGCGGACCCGGCGGTAGCGGTCCTCGTGCTCGGCGTAGGAGCCGTGGCTGAGGTTGAGGCGGGCCACGTCCATCCCGGCGTCGACCAGTGCCTTGATCTGGTCGTAGGAGTCGGTGGCTGGCCCGAGGGTACAGACGATTTTTGCTCGGCGCATGGCACGAGCGTAGGCGCTACCGAGCGGTAGCTGCGGCGCTCCTACGTTTCGTCAGATGGCTTGCGGGGAAAGGACGGTGGAACTTTTGTGGAGTCGGCGGGCATCTTTCGGACACCGCCGTACAGATGAACGCGGATCGAACTCTGAGTGGATTCTCCGGCCGCCCCTGGAGGGGCGGGTGAGGTATGCCTAACATCGGCCGGGTGATTCAGGTACGACGGCGCAGCGTGTGGAGCGCGGCCCTGGTCGCGCTGGTGGCCGCGACGGCGGGCGGGGTGGCCTGGGGCCTCTCCGGCTCCCCGGCCCGGAGCGCGGCCCAGGCCCCGACTCCCGTGGACTATCCGGGACTTCCGCACACCCCGGTCAACGTGTCGGAGGGCGGCTGCGGCGCCGGCTGGTCTTCGGGACGCACCGGCCTGCAGGTGTTCGACCTCCGGGACAGCAGCACCGGCAACGCCGACGTGCAGTTGCTGGAGCCGTCGAGCGGGCGCGTCGTCGGCGAGGTGGAGGGGCTGGCGGCGGGCACGTCCCGGCCGCTGCTGGTCCGGCTGGCTGCGGGCCGGTACGCGTTCCGCTGCCTGCTGACGGACACGGACGCGGTGACCGGGCCGGCGGTCCCGGTGTCGGGGCCGGGCTCGCAGTCGGAAGGGGCTTCGGGCACCCCGGGGGTGGTCCCGGTGACGCAGCAGGACCTGATACCGGCGGCCCAGGCGTACCAGAAGTGGGTGGCCGCCCAACTGCCCGCGCTGCTCGCGCAGGTGACGGCGCTGCAGTCGGACGTGGCGGCGGGCGACCTGGGGCGGGCCCGAGCCGACTGGCTCACCGCGCACCTGTCGTACGAGCGGCTGGGCGCGGCGTACGGCGCGTTCGGGGACGCGGATGCCGCGATCAACGCGGCAGGACACGACGGTACGGGCTTCCACCGCCTGGAGTACGGCCTGTGGCACGGCGAGTCGGCAGCCTCCCTGGGCGCACCGGCCGCCCGGCTGGTCCAGGACGTACGCGCGCTGCAACGCTCGTGGAGCGCGGTGCAGTTCGACCCGCAGCTGCTCGGGGTGCGGGCGCACGAGATCGTGGAGAACACCATCGAGTTCGAGCTGACCGGCCGCACCGACGAAGGCAGCGGCAGCAACCTGCGGACGGCGCAGGCCAATCTGGAGGGGACGGCGGAGGTGCTGGCGCTGCTGCGTCCCCTGCTCGCCTCACGCCTCCCGCTCGGCCCGGTGGACGCGGCCCTGTCGGCGGCCCGCGCCGAGCTGCGGTCGCTGGGCGGGGTGCCCCTGTCGCAGGTGACGCGCGCTCAGCGGGAGCTGCTGAACGCCCGCTTCGGCGCGTTGGTGGAGGAGTTGGCACCGGTCGCGGCCGTGTGCGACGAGAGGCGGACGTCGTGAACCTGCGTGATTTGGACCGGCGTGCGGTGCTGCGGGGGACGCTGGCCGCGGGCACGGCGCTGCCGCTGGCCGCGTCGGCTTCGGCTTCGGCTTCGGCCGCCTCCCCGGCTACGGCGGCTGCGTCGGCTGCGGCCTCGTTCCACGGCGTGCACCAGCCGGGCATCCTCAGCGAGAAGCAACGCTGCGCCGCCTTCGTCGCCTTCGACGTCACCGCCTCGGATCGGGCTGGACTCACCGCTCTGTTCCGGACGTTGACGGACCGGCTGCGCTTCCTGAGCACCGGCGGCGTCCCGGAGCCGCTGGGCATCGGCGCGCCGCCGGCGGACTCGGGCGTGCTGGGTCCCGAGGTCCCGGCCGGACAGTTGACCGCGCTCGTCGCGGTCGGGGCCTCGCTCTTCGACGACCGCTTCGGGCTGGCCGCCCGGCGGCCGCTGCGGCTGACGGCGATGCCGGCCTTCCCCGACGACGACCTGGACCCCGACTGGTGCCACGGCGACCTCCTGCTGCAGCTGGAGGCCCCGGACGTGGATGTGCTGGCCCACGCGCTGCGGGACGTGGCCCGGCACACCCGGGGGGCGATGCAGGTGCGCTGGCGCATCGACGGCTTCGCCTCGCCGCCCCGGCCGCGAGGAACTCCCCGCAACCTCATGGGCTTCCGGGACGGCACGGCCAACCCGGACACCGGTGACGCCCGGTTGATGGACCGGCTGGTGTGGATCGGCGCCGGGTCCGGGGAGCCGGCCTGGACGGTGGGCGGGTCCTATCTCGCGGTGCGGCTGATCCGGATGCTGGTGGAGTTCTGGGACCGGGTCGGCCTCAACGAGCAGGAGCGGATGTTCGGCCGCCAGAAGGACTCGGGCGCCCCGCTGGACGGGCAGCGGGAGACGGACACACCGCGCTACTCGGCCGACCCGACAGGCGACGTGATCCCGCTGGACTCGCACATCCGGCTGGCCAACCCGCGCACGGCGGCGACGGAGCAGCAGCGGCTGCTGCGCCGGGGCTTCAACTACGACCGGGGCACGGACGCGAACGGCAACCTGGACATGGGGCTGGTCTTCTGCGCCTTCCAGCAGGATCTGGAGCGTCAGTTCGCCACCGTGCAGCGGCGGTTGGCGGGCGAGCCGCTGACGGACTACATCACGCCGTTCGGAGGCGGGTACTTCCTGGCCCTGCCCGGGGTGAGAGACAGGCAGGAATGGTACGGGCGTGCGCTACTCGCATAGATGCTTCCACCCTGTGTTCATCCTCCCGCCATGCGGCTCGCGTTGGATGCCTGCGGCTCCCCTGAGTTCGGGGAGTCTCAGCAGGCCTGAAGGGGTGCACGACGATGGTTGAGAAGCAGGGTGCCCGGCGCGGCCGCCGTTGGGCGGCGCTGGTCGGCGCGGCGGCGCTGGCCTCGGCGGCGGGCATGGCTCCCGCCTGGGCGCACGGCGGCGGGCAGCCGACGCCGGGCAAGGTACACACGCAGACGCCGATCAAGCACCTGGTGGTGCTCTTCCAGGAGAACGTCTCCTTCGACCACTACTTCGGCACCTACCCGACCGCGCTGAACACGGACGGGACGGCGTTCACCGCGCAGCACGACACGCCGAAGCACATCAACAACCTGGTCAACTCGGGTCTGCTGGTCCAGAACCCGAACCTGTACGCGCCGAAGCGGCTCAGCCCGAGCCAGGCGCTGACCTGCGACCAGAACCACAACTACAGCCCGGAGCAGTACGCCGCCAACGGCGGCAAGATGGACAAGTTCGTCCAGTACACGTCCAAGGACACCTGCTCGGGCGGCCTGTTCGGGGCGCCGGGCCTGACCATGGACTACTACGACGGCAACACCGTCACCGCGCTGTGGAACTACGCGCAGAACTACACGTTGAACGACAACTCGTTCAGCGACGTGTACGGCCCCTCCACCCCCGGTGCGCTGAACCTGATCTCCGGTCAGACGCACGGCGTGGTCTCGGTGACCGGCAACGGCTCGACCGAGAACCCGACGCAGACCACGACGCCGGACTCGTACACGGTCCACTCGCCGAACGCGCAGGGCGTCGGCACGGTCACCGCCGACCCGGACCCGGCGTACGACGACTGCTCGGACAGCAACCACACCAGCGCCAACGCGCTCGCGGCGATGCAGGGCCGGAACATCGGTGACCTGCTCAACGACCGCCACGTGACCTGGGGTTGGTTCCAGGGCGGCTTCCGTCCCACCAAGCCCTACACGGGCACGGGCTACGCGGTGTGCGGCGCGACCCACACCAACCTCGGCGGCGCGACGGTGGCGGACTACAGCCCGCACCACAACCCGTTCGAGTACTACAAGTCCACGTCCAACCCGCACCACACCGCCCCGTCGTCGGTGGCCGAGATCGGCAACAACGGCCCGGCGAACCACGAGTACGACCTGACCGACTTCGACGCGGCGCTGGCGGCGGGCAACCTCCCGGCGGTCAGCTTCCTGAAGGCCGGCGAGTACCAGGACGGCCACGCGGCCTACTCGGACCCGATCGACGAGCAGCACTTCCTGGTCAAGGAGATCAACGCCCTGGAGTCCTCCCCCGAGTGGAACTCCACGGCGGTCGTCATCGCCTACGACGACTCGGACGGCTGGTACGACCACGTCTACCACGACCCGACCAACGGCTCGCAGGACCAGACCGTGTCCAACGGCGTGTCCTACGACTCCCCCGCCTGCCAGGGCGCGGCCGCGGCCGGCGGCTACGCCGACCGCTGCGGCCCCGGCCCGCGCCAGCCGCTGCTGGTCATCTCGCCGTACGCCAAGGTGAACCACGTCGACCACACGTTCACGACGCAGACGTCGATCCTGAAGTTCATCGAGGACAACTGGCGCACCGGCCGCATCGGCGACTCGTCCTTCGACGCCACGGCGGGCTCGCTGCGGAACGCGTTCGACTTCGGCCACCCGAACCGCAAGAAGGTACTCCTCAACTCCAACGGCTCGGTTTCCGCGGTCGGCGTCCTGCCGGCGAGCGTGGCCGGTGACACCCCGTCAGCCGTGACCTTCTCCAACTCGTCCGCGACCGCGGACAGCTCCACGAGCCAGACCTGGATCGCGGTCGGCCTCGGCGCGGCGGTCGCCGCCGCCGGCGCCGTCAACTGGACCATGCGCCGCCGCCGCGCCCTGTAGGGGCGGGACGGCGCGAGCAACACCCCGTTGAGGGAGTAACCAGGCACCTCCTCACGCGGGCGAGGACACGGCGCGAACAGCCCACCTCTCGGGGAGGTCCGACCCCATGTGGGGGATGGACCTCCCCGAGAGGTGGTTCGCCGCACCGGTTCTCGCCCCGCCCAGGGAGTGCCTGGTTGCTCCCTCAGTGGCATGCCCGCGCCGGAGGCACCTCTCGCCCGAAGGCCGGGGTCCTCGTGCCCCCGGAGGTGCGAACGCACGTCGGCACCTGCCTCTTACCTTGGTCGGGGACAAGAGGCAGGTGCCAGGGGTGCTCCGCGTGAGTCCAGCGGCTCTGGTGGATTCGCGGTTGAGCAGCCCGTCAGACCGTCAGCGGACGGTCCGTCGGGCGGATCGGGGCCGGCAGCGTCGAGGGACGGCCGGAGAGGTAGGAGTCCACCGCCTTGGCCGCGGAGCGGCCCTCCGCGATGGCCCAGACGATCAGCGACTGGCCGCGTCCGGCGTCACCGGCCACGAAGACTCCGTCGACGTTCGTGGCGAACTTCCCGTCGCGGGCAACGTTACCGCGTGCGTCGAGTTCGACGCCCAGCTGCTCCAGCAGGCCGTTCTTCTGGTCCGTGCCGGTGAAGCCCATGGCCAGGGTGACCAGCTGCGCCGGGATGGCCCGCTCCGTGCCGGGGATCGGCTCGAAGCGGCCGTCCCGGAAGACGACCTCGACCAGGTGCAGCTGCTGGACGTTGCCGTCCTCGTCGCCGGTGAAGTGGGTGGTGTTGACGGAGTAGACCCGCTCGCCGCCCTCCTCGTGGGCGGAGGTCACCTTGAACACCATCGGCATGGTGGGCCAGGGCTGGCCCGCCGGGCGCTCCTCGCTCGGGCGGGGCATGATCTCCAGCTGGGTCACGGAGGCCGCGCCCTGCCGGTGGGCGGTGCCGACGCAGTCGGCGCCGGTGTCGCCGCCGCCGATGACGACGACGTGCTTGCCCTTGGCCGAGATCGGGGAGTCGACGTAGTCGCCCTCCTGGACCTTGTTGGCCAGCGGCAGGTACTCCATCGCCTGGTGGATGCCCTTGAGCTCGCGGCCCGGCACGTTGAGGTCGCGCGCCGTGGTCGCGCCCGCCGCGATCACGATGGCGTCGAAGCGCTCGCGCAGCTGCTTGCCGCTGACGTCCACCCCGGCCTCGACGCCGGTGCGGAACCGGGTGCCCTCCGCGCGCATCTGCTCGACGCGGCGGTTGACGTGGCGCTTCTCCATCTTGAACTCGGGGATGCCGTACCGCAGCAGACCGCCGATGCGGTCCGCGCGCTCGTACACCACCACGGTGTGCCCGGCCCGGGTCAGCTGCTGGGCGGCGGCCAGGCCCGAGGGGCCGGAGCCGATGACCGCAACGGTCTTGCCGGACAGGCGGTCCGGGATCTGCGGCGCGACGGCGCCGTTGTCCCAGGCCTTGTCGATGATGGTGACCTCGACGTTCTTGATGGTCACGGCGTCCTGGTTGATGCCGAGCACGCACGCCGACTCGCACGGAGCGGGGCACAGCCGCCCGGTGAACTCCGGGAAGTTGTTGGTGGCGTGCAGCCGCTCGATCGCGCCGGACCAGTCGTCCCGGTAGGCCAGGTCGTTCCACTCGGGGATCAGGTTCCCCAGCGGACAGCCGTTGTGGCAGAAGGGGATGCCGCAGTCCATGCAGCGGCCGGCCTGCTTGGTGATGATCGGAAGGAGGCTGCGCTCGACGTAGACCTCGTTCCAGTCGCGGACGCGCTCCTCGACCGGCCGCCGCTCGGCGAGCTGCTTGGGCGTGGTGAGGAAGCCCTTCGGGTCAGCCATTGGCCGCCTCCATCATCTTCGCGGTGGTCTCGGACTCGGAGAGCCCGTCTCGCTCGGCGGCTTCCTTGGCGGCGAGCACTGCCTTGTAGTCGGTCGGCATGATCTTGGAGAAGCGGGAGACGCCGCTGCCCCAGTCGGCCAGCAGCTCGGCGGCCACGGTCGAGCCGGTCTCCTCGTAGTGCTGCTGCACGGTCTCGCGCAGCCACTCGCGGTCGGCCGCGTCGGGGGCCTCGATGCCCACCATGCCGCCGTTGACGTTGGCCGGGCGCAGGTCGAGCACGTAGGCGATGCCGCCGCTCATGCCCGCCGCCAGGTTGCGTCCGGTCTCGCCGAGGATGACGACCCGGCCGCCGGTCATGTACTCCAGGCCGTGGTCGCCCACGCCCTCGACGACCAGCGTCGCACCGGAGTTGCGGACCGCGAAGCGCTCGCCGGCCTTGCCGCGCAGGTGGACCCGTCCACTCGTCGCGCCGTAACCGATGGTGTTGCCGGCGATGACGTGGTTCTGCGCGTCGGCGCCGATGGCGGAGGCGTCGCGGGACGGCCGCACGATCACGACGCCGCCCGAAAGGCCCTTGCCGACATAGTCGTTGGCGTCGCCCTCGAGCCGCAGGGTGATGCCGGACGGGAGGAAGGCGCCGAAGGACTGGCCCGCCGAACCCGTCAGGGTGATGTCGATGGTGCCCTCGGGCAGGCCCGCGCTCTTGTAACGCTTCGTCACCTCGTGGCCCAGCATGGTGCCGACGGTGCGGTTGACGTTGCGCACGGGGAGCTGGATGCGGACGGCCTCGCCGCGCTCCAGCGCGTCCGCGGACAGCTCGATCAGCTGGTTGTCCAGGGCCTTGTCCAGGCCGTGGTCCTGCTCGACGACCCGGTGCAGCGGGGTGCCCTCGGGCAGCGCGGGCACGTGCAGCAGCGGGGCGATGTCGAGTCCGTTGGCCTTCCAGTGGTCCACCGCGCGCTCGGCGTCGATGTACTCGGCGTGGCCGACGGCCTCCTCGATGGAGCGGAAGCCCAGCTCGGCCAGGAGCTCGCGGACCTCCTCGGCGATGAACTCGAAGAAGTTCACCACGAACTCCGGCTTGCCGCTGAAGCGTTCGCGCAGCACCGGGTTCTGCGTGGCGACGCCGACGGGGCAGGTGTCCAGGTGGCAGACGCGCATCATGATGCAGCCGGAGACCACCAGCGGGGCGGTCGCGAAGCCGAACTCCTCCGCGCCGAGCAGCGCGGCGATGACGACGTCGCGGCCGGTCTTGAGCTGGCCGTCGGTCTGCACCACGATCCGGTCACGCAGGCCGTTGAGCAGCAGGGTCTGCTGGGTCTCGGCGAGGCCGAGCTCCCAGGGGCCGCCCGCGTGCTTGAGCGAGGTGAGCGGGGAGGCGCCGGTGCCGCCGTCGTGGCCGGAGACCAGCACGACGTCCGCGTGGGCCTTGGACACGCCGGCCGCGACCGTGCCGACGCCGACCTCGGAGACCAGCTTCACGTGGATGCGGGCCTGCGGGTTGGCGTTCTTGAGGTCGTGGATCAGCTGCGCCAGGTCCTCGATGGAGTAGATGTCGTGGTGCGGCGGCGGGGAGATCAGGCCGACCCCCGGGGTGGAGTGCCGGGTCTTGGCGACCCACGGGTAGACCTTGTGGCCGGGGAGCTGGCCGCCCTCGCCGGGCTTGGCGCCCTGGGCCATCTTGATCTGGATGTCGTCCGCGTTGACCAGGTACTCGCTGGTGACGCCGAAGCGGCCGGAGGCGACCTGCTTGATCGCCGAGCGGCGCTCGGGGTCGTAGAGGCGCTCCGGGTCCTCGCCGCCCTCACCGGTGTTGGACTTGCCGCCCAGCCGGTTCATGGCGATGGCGAGGGTCTCGTGGGCCTCCAGCGAGATCGAGCCGTACGACATGGCGCCGGTGGAGAAGCGCTTGACGATCTCGCTGACCGGCTCCACCTCCTCCAGCGGCACCGGCGGGCGCACGCCCTTCTTCAGCTCGAACAGGCCGCGCAGCGTCATCAGACGCTCGGACTGCTCGTTCACGCGGGCGGTGTACTGCTTGAAGATGTCGTACCGCTTGGTGCGGGTGGAGTGCTGGAGGCGGAAGACCGTCTCCGGGTCGAACAGGTGCGGCTCGCCCTCGCGGCGCCACTGGTACTCGCCGCCGATCTCCAGACGCCGGTGGGCGTTCTGGATGCCGGAGGCGGGGTAGGCCTGGGCGTGCCGGGCGGCGGTCTCCTTGGCGATCTCGTCGAGACCGATGCCGCCCAACTTGGTGGTGGTGCCCGCGAAGTAACGGTCCACCAGCTCCTGGCTGAGGCCGATGGCCTCGAAGACCTGGGCGCCGCGGTAGGAGGCGACGGTGGAGATGCCCATCTTGGACATCACCTTCAGCACGCCCTTGCCCAGCGCCTTGATCAGGTTGCGGATGGCCTTCTCCGGCTCGACGCCGGTGATGAAGGTGCCCTGCGCGACCAGGTCCTCGACGGACTCCATGGCCAGGTAAGGGTTGACCGCTCCGGCGCCGAAGCCGATGAGCAGCGCGACGTGGTGGACCTCGCGCACGTCCCCGGCCTCGACGATCAGGCCGACCTTGGTCCGCTGCTTGGTGCGGATCAGGTGGTGGTGCACCGCGGAGGTGAGCAGCAGCGACGGGATCGGCGCGTGCTCGGCGTCGGAGTGGCGGTCCGACAGGACGATGAGGCGGGCGCCGTCGGCGATGGCCTCGTCGGCCTCGGCGGCGATCTCCTCCAGGCGCTTGGCGAGCGCGGCACCGCCACCGGAAACCTTGTAGAGCCCGGAGAGCGTGACCGCCTTCAGGCCCGGCAGGTCGCCGTCCGCGTTGATGTGCACCAGCTTGGCCAGCTCGTCGTTGTCGATGACCGGGAAGGGCACGACGACGGAGCGACAGGAGGCGGCCTCGGCGTGCAGCAGGTTGCCCTCGGGGCCGAGGTTGGAGGACAGGGAGGTGACCAGCTCCTCCCGGATCGCGTCCAGCGGCGGGTTGGTGACCTGCGCGAACAGCTGGGTGAAGTAGTCGAACAGCAGCCGCGGCTTGGCGGACAGGGCGGCGATCGGCGAGTCGGTGCCCATCGAGCCCAGGGCCTCGGCCCCGGTCTTCGCCATGGGGGCGAGGATGACCCGCAGCTCCTCCTCGGTGTAGCCGAAGGTCTGCTGACGGCGCGTCACCGAGGCGTGGGTGTGCGCGATGTGCTCGCGCTCGGGCAGCGCGTCGAGCGTGATGGAGCCGGCGTGCAGCCACTCCTGGTACGGGTGCTCGGCGGCGAGGGCGGACTTGATCTCCTCGTCGTCGACGATGCGGTGCTCGGCGGTGTCGACCAGGAACATCCGGCCCGGCTGCAGCCGGCCCTTGCGGACGACCTTCTCCTGGGGGATGTCCAGGACGCCGACCTCGGAGGCGAGCACGACCAGACCGTCCTCGGTCACCCAGTACCGGGCGGGGCGCAGGCCGTTGCGGTCGAGGACCGCGCCGATCTGGGTGCCGTCGGTGAAGGTGACGCAGGCGGGGCCGTCCCAGGGCTCGATCAGGTTCGAGTGGAACTGGTAGAAGGCGCGCCGGGCCGGGTCCATGGTGGCGTGGTTCTCCCACGCCTCCGGGATCATCATCAGCACCGCGTGCGGCAGCGAGCGGCCGCCGAGGTGGAGCAGCTCCAGCACCTCGTCGAAGGAGGCGGTGTCGGAGTGGTCCGGGGTGCAGATCGGGAAGATCCGCTCGAGGTCGCCCGGGATCAGGTCGGTGGCCAGCTGGGACTCGCGGGCCCGCATCCAGTTCCGGTTGCCCTTGACGGTGTTGATCTCACCGTTGTGGGCGACGAAGCGGTAGGGGTGCGCCAGCGGCCAGCTCGGGAAGGTGTTGGTGGAGAACCGGGAGTGCACGAGCGCGATCGCCGAGGCGAAGGAGCGGTCGGACAGGTCCGGGAAGAAGGGCTCCAGCTGACCGGTCGTCAGCATGCCCTTGTAGACCAGGGTGCGAGCGGACAGCGACGGGAAGTAGACGCCGGCCTCGCGCTCGGCGCGCTTGCGCAGCACGAAGGCGATCCGGTCCAGCTCCAGCCCGGTCTTCTGTCCGGCGGCGTCCGCCACGAAGAGCTGGCGGAAGCGCGGCATGACCGAGCGGGCGGTGGTGCCCAGCAGGTCCGGGGTGACCGGGACCTCGCGCCAGCCGAGGACCCGCAGGCCCTCCTCGGCGGCGAGGGTCTCGATCTGCGAGACGGCCGCCGCGGCGGCGGCGTCCTCGTCCGGGAGGAAGGCGATGCCGACCGCGTACGCGCCCTGGGCGGGGAGCTCGAAGGCGACCTGGGCGCGCAGGAACGCGTCCGGGATCTGGGTGAGGATGCCCGCTCCGTCGCCGGAGTCGGGCTCGGAGCCGGTGGCGCCCCGGTGCTCGAGGTTCCGCAGGACGGTGAGGCCCTGCTCGACGATGCGGTGCTCGGCGGCACCGTTCAGAGAGGCCACGAAGCCGACGCCGCAGGCGTCATGTTCAAGGCTGGGGTCGTACATGCCCTGGGGGGCGGGACGCCCGTCCGCAAGCGCCGCGTAGGGACGGGGCGCGGGACGCGAGGACGCAGGCAGCATGGGCTCTCCCGTCGTCGTGATCAGCATGGTCTGTGTTCACATGCGCATCTGGGACGACGCTGGCCCGTCATGCGATTTCGTGCAGGTTACATGATGCCTAACATTCCACAAGGTGGATTTTCGAGTCCATGATGTGGACCGCAGGCGGTGCGAACCCAGGGTGCAGGCCGGACCGGGCATCCGCGACGTCTCACCGCCAGAGTCGGGGCGTGCGAGCGTCCTCGCAAGTCTGCCCGAATACCCCTGCCCTGAAACAGAGGGTTCACATGGCTGCACGGTGTGAGTAACACCACCCTTGCCTCCGGCCCCGTCAAGCGCCAATCTGTCGCAGGCTCCCAGGTCAGGGTGACAGTCCGGCAATGGCGCAGGACGGGTCAGCCGACGTGGGAGCCGATCAGATGGCCGAGGAGGAAGGTGATCCCGGCCGCCGCACCGCCGAGGGCGAGCTGCCGAAGACCGCTGAACCACCAGCTGCGCGCGGTCACCTTGCTGACCACGGCCCCGCACAGGAACAGGCCGACCAGCGCCAGCGCCAGGGCCGGCAGCAGCGAGGTCGCACCGAGCAGGTAGGGCAGCAGCGGAAGCAGTGCGCCCAGGCCGAAGGCCGTGAACGAGGAGACCGCCGCCACCAGCGGGTTCGGCAGGTCGTGCGGGTCGATCCCCATCTCCTCGCGGGCGTGCACCTCCAGCGCCTGCTCCGGGTCGCGGGTCAGCTGCTGCGCCACCTCGAAGGCGAGCCGGGGCTCGACCCCGCGCTCGACGTAGAGCTGGGCCAGCTCCGCCAGCTCCTCCTGGGGGTTGCGCTTGAGCTCCAGCCGCTCGATCTCCAACTCGGCCTGCACCAGCTCCCGTTGGGAGGCGACCGAGGTGTACTCGCCGGCCGCCATGGAGAAGGCACCGGCGGCGAGGCCGGCCAGACCGGTCAGCACCACGACGCTGCTGCTCGCGGCGCCGCCGACGACGCCGGACATCAGGGCGAAGTTGGACACCAGCCCGTCCATGGCGCCGAACACGGCGGGGCGGAGCCAGCCGCCGTTCACGTCGCGGTGGGTGTGTGCGTAGGCTTCGGCGGTCTCGGCTATGTCCTGGGCGCTCATCATCGTGGTCACATACCCGAAACTAGTGCGCCCGGGGATTTCATTCCAGCAAGCCAGTACTGCCTAACCTACCCTTTGACCTGCGAAGTTAGGTATTCCTTTCCTTATTCGGAGACGGCGGCAGCGAGGGCCGTGAGCTTTCCATCGGCCATTTCGTAAATGCTGTCCGCAGACGGCAGCAGCGACCGGTCGTGGGTGACCAGGACGGTCGCCGTGCGGTGCTCGTGGGTCACCTCGACCAGCAGTCGCATCACGTCCGCGCCGCGCTCGTGGTCGAGGGCGGACGTCGGCTCGTCCACCAGCAGCACGGCCGGTCCGGAGAAGAGCGCACGGGCCAGGTTGACCCGCTGGCGCTCGCCGCCGGACAGCTGGTGGGGACGGCGCCGCCGCTGCGCTCCGGTCAGGCCGACCCGCTCGAGCAGCGCCTCGGCGCGCGCCCGGGCCTCGCGGGGCCTGCGGCCGCGGAGATGGGCCATGGCCAGCAGCTGCTCCACCGCCGTGAGCGACGGGACCAGATTGGCCTGCTGGAAGACGATCCCGACGGACTCCCGCCGCAGCTCCGTCCGTTGACGCTCACTCAGGCCGCCTGTGTCCCGGCCGGCGATCACCACCCGGCCCGCGTCGGGACGCAGCAGCGTCGCGGCGACGGCGAGCAGGCTGGACTTGCCCGAGCCCGACGGGCCGACGACAGCCGCGAGTTCGCCCCGGGCGACCTCCACCCCGACGCGGTCCAGGGCGGTGAGGCGGCGGTCACCGTCCGGGTAGCTGAGGACGACATCGGCGAGGGCGAGGCTCATCGGGCTGCTCCGAGGGCGGTCAGGGGGTCGACGGAGGTGATCCTGCGGACGGCGAGCCCGGCCCCGAGCAGGCCGAGGAGCACCAGGGCGGCGAAGGGGACGGCGGCGGTGCCCGCGCCCAGCGTGAACGGCAGCCCGCCCGAGCGCGCCGCCGCTCCGGCGGCGAAGCCGAGCGCCGCGCCCAGGGCGCTGCCGCCGAGCAGCAGCACCAGGGCCTGGCCCAGGGCGTCGCGGACCAGGTAGCCGGTGGCGGCGCCGACGGCCTTGAGCACGGCGATGTCGGGGCCGCGCTGGATCGTCCAGACGGTGAAGAAGGCGCCGACGACCAGGGCGCTGACGGCGAAGAGGAAGCCCTGGATCATGCGGAGGCTGCCCTGCTCGGCGGAGTAGCCGTCGATGGCGGAGAGGGCGTCGGCGCGGGGCAGGGTGTGCGTGCCGGTGGCGGCGTCCAGCGCCCGGGCGTCGACGGGACCGAGGACGGCGAGGACGGTGGGGCGGCTCTGACCGGTGAGCTGCCGCCAGGTGGCGAAGTCCGTCCAGACCGTGGGCGCGTGGGCGTAGGAGCGCTCGTCCACGAGGGCGGCGACGGTGAGCGGCCGGCCCGCGAGCTGGACCCGGTCGCCGAGGCGGAGGTGCCGCTCCCGGGCGGTCCGGACGCCGACCGCGAGTTGCCCGGCGGTGGGCGCGCGGCCCTCACGCACGGGCGGCAGCAGGTCCGGTTCGGCGCCGAACAGGCTGACGGCGAGCGCGCCCTGAGTGTCCGTCAACCGGTTCATGGCCGCGCCGAGCGGCTGGGCGGACGCCGCCGACTGCCAACGGGCCTGCTGCTGGAGGCTGAGGGAGCTGCTGCTGAAGGCGGGCGGGCCGCCGCTGTCGCCGAAGACGAGCTGCCGGGCGGGGAGCTTCGCGACGGCGGCCGAGGCGGCGTCGGAGAGGCCGCCGGTCAGCCCGAAGAGGAAGACCACGAGCGTCGTGATCAGGGTGACCACCACGCCGATCAGGGCGAAGCGGCCCCGGGCGAAGCGGAGGTCGCGCAGGGCGAGGTACACGGGAGGGAACTCCTGAGGTCGAGGCCGACGGCGGGACGTACTCCACCGTCGCCGGTCGCGGGCTGCCTGCCATCAGGGAGAGGAGTGGTTCCCGCATCAACCGAAAGGTGGATGTGGACAACTGCGGAACGCCTGGTCGGGGCACGTAGGGTCGAGGGCATGAGCCGCACCGTCGAACCCCCCGAGCACGCCGCCGAGACGCGCGCCCTGCGCGTTGTCCGGCTGGCGCTGCACGTGCTGTTCTACGTGCTGCTCGCCATCGGCCTGGCCACCGGGTCGGGCAGCGCCCTGGGCTGGGGGCTGGGCGCCGCACTCGCCGTCACCTATGCCGTCGGCGGTCTCGCGGGGCGGCGGCTGCCGGTGCCCGCCGGGCTCTGGCTGGCCCTGCTCTGCCTGCTCTGGATCCTGCTGGTGCTGGCCGAGCCGAGCACCGGGTACGTCGCCTTCCCGCTCTACTTCCTCTGCCTGCACCTACTGCCCCGCCGCTGGTCCGTCCCCGGCGTCGGTCTGCTGACCGCCGCGGTCGTCGCCGCTCAGGCGCAGACGGGCGGCGGGCTCACCGCCGCCAAGGTGATCGGCCCCTGCGCCGGCGCGCTGGTGGCCCTCCTCACCGCCTACGGCTACCAGGCGCTGTATCGGGAGAGCGGCCGCCGCCAGCGCCTGATCGAGGACCTGATACGCACCCGGGACGAGCTGGCCGCGTCCCAGCGCGAGGCCGGCCGGCTGGCGGAGCGCCAGCGCCTGTCCCGCGAGATCCACGACACCCTGGCCCAGGGCCTGTCCAGCATCGTGCTGCTGGCCCGCACCGCCTCCCCGGCCGACTACCCGTCCCGCCTGCGCGAGATCGAGGAGACGGCCGCCGCGAACCTCGCCGAGGCCCGGCGCTTCGTCGCGGACCTGCGTCCGGTGCAGCTGGAGAACGTCAGCCTGACCGAGGCGCTGCGCCGCCTCGCCGCGGGTGCCGATGTCGAGTTCCGCCTGGAGGGCGAGCCCGTGCCGCTGCCGGTGGAGGCGGAGGTGGCGCTGCTTCGGCTGGCGCAGGAGGCGCTGGCCAACGTCCGCCGCCACGCGAAGGCGGAGCGGACCGCGGTGACCCTGGCCTACCAGGACGACGAGGTGACCCTCGACGTCTTCGACGACGGCGTGGGCTTCGACCCGCAACTCGTGCGCCCGGGTGAGCACTTCGGGCTGCACGGGATGCGCCAGCGGATCGGTGAGCTGGGCGGCGGTGTGAGCGTCGAGTCGGCCCCGGGCGAGGGCACGGTCGTGGCCGCGTCCCTGCCCGTCGCCGCCCGGGAGGTCTCGTGATCCGTGTGCTGCTGGTGGACGACCACCCCGTGGTCCGCAAGGGACTGCGCGCGTTGCTGGACGAACTCCCCGGCGTGGAGCCGGTGGGCGAGGCCGCCGACGGCGCGGCGGCCCTGCGCCTGCTCGCGGAGCGGGAGGCGGACGTCGTGCTGATGGACCTTCAGATGGGCCCCGCCGACTCGACGATGAACGGCGTCGAGGCGACCCGCCGGATCGCGGCGCTGCCCGATCCGCCCCGGGTGCTGGTGCTCACCACCTACAGCACGGACGCCGACATCCTCGCCGCGGTGGAGGCCGGCGCCACGGGCTACCTGCTCAAGGACGCCCCGCCGGAGGACCTCGCGGCCGCCATCACGGCGACGGCCAGGGGCGAGACGGTCCTCGCCCCGCCCGTGGCGGCCCGCCTGCTGGGGCGCGTGCGCGCGCGGCACCCCGCCCTGTCGCCGCGTGAGCAGGAGGTACTGGGGCTGATCGCGGAGGGCCTGAGCAACCGTCAGATCAGCCGCCGGCTGATGATCAGCGAGGCCACCGTGAAGACCCACCTGGTCCACCTGTACGACAAGCTGGGCGTCACCAACCGCTCCGCCGCCATCGCCGCCGCCCTGCAGACCGGCCTCATCCGCGCCCGTTAGGGGCCGTCCGGCGGATGGTTCGGGCGGCTCCGCAGGGGACCTGCGTCGTTCCTCCCCGCCTTCCCCGGCCTTCGG